>JAYTRP010000272.1:0-5346 GCA_043746145.1 Hyphomicrobiales bacterium
GTAAGGGGGCACGGTTTTGTCCAACCGTTGATTTCTCCTCATCACCATTGAAAACGCTCCACATGAAATCCGACGATGTCGAGAAAACTCCGCTTGCGGAAGAAGTTGCTCTTGTCGCGAAAAAAGAGGTCGTTAGCGGACGTGCATCAGTCAGAACTGTCTCGGAAGCTGTTGAACAAACGTTCCGTGAACAGTTGGAAAGCCAGACTGTAGAGGTGACGCGGGTTCCGGTCGCCCAGGAGATTGCAAGTGCGCCCTCCATGCGGACGGTAGACGGTGTGATGATTGTTCCCATGCTCGAAGAAAGACTAATCGTCGTGAAGAAGCACTTCTCAATCGAAGAGATTCATATCCGAACGACCAGTCAAACAGAAAACGTTGAAGTGCCCGTGACCGTTCGCAAGTAGCACGCGGTTATTGACCGTTTGGATAAAAGCGAACAAACAGAGAGAGGCCTAAGATGAGCCAGACCCGTTTGTTGACTGCATTTTTCGACAGTATGGCTGACGCGCAGCGCGCAGTTGACCGTCTTGCAGAGATGGGAGTACCGCGCAGCGACATTCAAATGACCGCGGGCGCCGACACGACTTCGACAGGCGTCACCACAGACACTAGCGGCAACTACGAGGAAATGGGTTTTTGGGCCTCGCTAAAGAGCCTTTTTGTGCCGGAAGAGGATCGACATACCTACGCTGAGGGGCTTCGTCGTGGAGGCTACTTGGTCTCGCTGCACCCCACGCAATCGCAGTATGACAAAGCGGAGGCCATTTTGGACGACGAGGGCACTGTTAATCTCGACGAGCGCCAGCAAAGCTGGCGCAGTGAGGGATGGGCGGGATTCCAGCAGCAGTCAGGCAATATTGCTACAGCCGCGGGACTTGGCGAGATGGCCGGATCGGTCGGCGGCGTTACGCCGGGAATGTCTTCAGCCGGTATGTCCGCTGCTGATGGAGGCATGTCCACCACAGGGATCGGCGCAGGCGCGACGAGCGAAGGTACGAGCGAAGGTTTCCGGGGTACAACCTCTGGCGCGTCTACGACGGGCCGCGATATGGTTGAGGTGATCCCTGTTGTGGACGAGCAACTCCCGGTTGGAAAGCGGGAAGTCGACAATGGCCGTGTCCGTGTGCGCAGCTACGTCGTAAAAACGCCGGTTTAGCAGCAGGTTGAACTTACGAACGAGCGTGTCGCGATCGATCGTCGCCCGGTAAATCGGCCCGTGGATGTCGCGACAGATGCGTTCCGCGACCGCACGATTGAAGCGACCCAGAGTACGCAAGGTCCGGTGGTCAGCAAGGAAGCTCGCGTTATTGAAGAAGTGCCGATCAAGAAAACCATCGAGAACCTCACCGAGACGGTCAACGATAAGGTGCGCAGCACGAAGGTCGAAGTCGAGGACCAGCGTTCCACAGGCGCCGGCAAAGCGGACTACTCGGGCCGGTAAATTTAGCAGCTCGTTACTCATTCAACAGGTGCTCGCTAAATAGCAATAGGGTCGGCGGTTACGCTGGCCCTTTATAATTCCCGGAGGAGGCGAAACGGAAAGATTAGCCTAAACCTAGTATAAGCCATCCTATACTTGAAAATATTAGGGGGCTTTTATGCGATTTGTAAGGATCGAATCGGGACTTAGGCTGCGTTTTCCCGGCAGAAGCGACGAATTTACCGACGGCGTGGAAATCGGCGCCTCGGCTGCGGCAATGGCTGTAGGCGGGCGCAAACTTATCGCGTTAGTCGCCACCGCCAATCTGGATCAAGTTCGCGCATTAGCGGAAAGTTTGGGGTACACTATGTTCCCAGGCGCTGCTTCGGGAGACTATCTGGAAACGACCCTTTTCAAAGGTTCGCGTCGCCCTTCTCTGCAAATTGTGAGGTAACGGACGATAGCGCGGCCGCTCCACGTTCGGTGGGCTACGCGACCCCTCCTAAACTCTCGATTGTACCGTTAAATGTCCATGCAGCCTTGCTCTAAGCGCGAGAGGAACTTTCTGCTCTTTCTTCCAGACCCCTCGCGAGCTATACGAGCGACGCTTAGAGACCAAGCTGCACGCATCGGACCTTTATGAAGAAATTGACTGCCGCCGACCCCGCCGCCTCTGCGGAAGGGACACTGGACGTTTCGTTAGTCGCCGCGCTGGCCGAAATCGCCGCCCTGCACGATCTCAGCGAAGTCGAGGTTCAACATGGCGGCCTCAAGATTCGCGTCGCGCGTGAGCGTCACGTCGCAAACGTCGCGCACGCGATTGCCGTCCCGCTAGCTGCGCCGGTGATGGCGGCGGCGAGCCCTGTTGCCGCGCCGGTAAGCCCGGCCGACCATCCGGGCACGGTGAAATCGCCGATGGTCGGCACGGCCTATCTTCGCGCCAGCCCGGAATCCAAACCTTTCATCGAAATTGGCTCGATGGTGAAAGTCGGCGACAAGCTGATGCTGGTCGAGGCGATGAAAACTTACAATGAAATCGTCGCGACGCGCGCGGGCAAGGTGATTAAGATCATGGTCGAGGACGGATCACCCGTCGAATACGACCAGCCGCTGATGGTGCTCGAGTAAGCGGGAACGACCGGTCCGACGGCGGACCGGAGTTCGACAGGGATCGCCAATGTTCGACAAGATTCTGATCGCCAACCGCGGCGAGATCGCGCTTCGGGTGCTGCGGGCGGCCAAGGAGCTCGGCATCGCCACCGTCGCGGTCTATTCGACCGCCGATAAGAACGCGATGCATGTGAAGCTCGCCGACGAAAGCGTCTGCATAGGGCCGCCACCCGCGCGTGACAGCTATCTAAACGTGCCAGCACTTTTGGCCGCCTGCGAGATCACCGGGGCAGATGCGGTGCATCCGGGCTACGGCTTCCTCTCCGAGAACGCCCGCTTTGCCGACATTCTGACCGAGCACGGAATCGCTTTCATCGGCCCGAAGGCCGAGCACATCCGGCTGATGGGCGACAAGATCGAGGCCAAGCGCACCGCGACAAGGCTCGGAATCCCCTGCGTGCCGGGCTCGGAAGGCGCGGTCGGCGATGAGACGGAGGCGCTGCGAATCGCCGCTGGGATCGGCTACCCCGTGCTGGTCAAAGCGGCGGCAGGCGGTGGCGGGCGCGGCATGAAGGTGGCGCGCACCGAGGCCGATCTGGTGGAGGCTATCGCTACCGCGAAATCCGAGGCGAAGTCGGCGTTCGGCGACGACGCGGTCTATCTGGAAAAGTATCTGCAGAAGCCGCGGCACATCGAAATCCAAGTGCTAGGCGACGGCCAGGGCCACGCGATTCACCTGGGCGAGCGCGACTGCTCGCTACAACGCCGCCATCAGAAAGTTTGGGAGGAAGGCCCCTCCCCGGCCCTCAACCCGCAGCAGCGCGCCGAAATCGGAGACATCGTCGCCCAGGCGATGATGAAGCTAGGATATGTCGGAGTTGGCACGGTCGAGTTCCTATACGAGGACGGCAAGTTCTATTTCATTGAGATGAACACCCGCATCCAGGTTGAGCATCCCGTCACCGAGATGATCACGGGAATCGACCTCGTCAACGAGCAGATCAAGATCGCCGCCGGTTCGCCGCTGACGATCCTGCAGGAGGACGTGCGGCTGCACGGGGCTGCGATTGAGTGCCGGGTCAATGCCGAGCATGCGCGCACCTTCGTGCCCTCGCCGGGCCGGATAACCTATTTTCATCCTCCTGGCGGCTTGGGCGTGAGGGTCGATTCGGCGGCCTATCAGGGCTACGTGATCCCGCCCTATTACGACTCGTTGGTCGGCAAGCTGATTGTGCACGGCCGCACCCGGACCGAGGCGTTGATGCGGCTCCGGCGCGCGCTCGATGAATTCATTGTCGACGGCGTCGAGACGACCCTGCCGCTTTATCGCTCGCTCGTGCGCAACTCGGATATCCAAAACGGGCTGTACGATATTCATTGGCTGGAGGAATACCTGAAGCAGGACCCGTCAACGACCTGAGTCGTGCGCTTCCTGCTCACAGGTTCTAGCGGCTGGCTGACGCAGCAACAGCACACGCGAAAATCTGGCTACATTTCGCCCGCAACGGCGCAGAGGTCCTAGCTGTGTCGATGCTCGCCCGCTTCGAAATCGTCGATTTTTCCTCCGGGTTGGTGATCGCGTTCGTGCTCGCCGCGTTGATCGGCGTGGAGCGGCAATGGCGGCAGCGTAGCGAGGGTCTGCGAACCAACGTGCTTGTCGCGGTCGGCGCCGCCGCCTTCGTGTCGCTCGGCGGTAATCTCACCGGCGTGGCGGGCGCGGGGCAGTTCGGAGCTTATGTGATTTCTGGCGCAGCGTTGCTCGGCGCTGGAATCATCGTCAAGGACGGCGGGCATAGTCGCGGACTTAATGCAGCGGCGACGCTCTGGTGCTCGGCCGCCGTGGGCGTGCTGAGCGGAATCGGGCTGCTGGGTGAGGCGTTCGTGTTGACGCTGTTGGTACTAGCCAGCAACGCGCTGCTTCGTCCGCTGGTTAATGCGATAAACCGTGCGTCGCTCGGCGAACGCTCTGAGGCGACGTATCAGGTTCGAGTGGCTGCGCACCCCGATTCGATCGCCGCCATACGCGACCAACTCGACGAAGCGCTTGAGGCGGCGAGATATCCGATCCAGCGCAGCAAAATCGAAAAGCGCTCGGCGAACGCGAGTGAACTCGTGGTGACGCTCATCAGCGGGTCCGCTGTCACAAGCGAGTTGGATGCAATTTGCATCGGTCTCGAACATTTACCAGAAGTCCTGTTCGCGACCTGGACATCACAGGCGGGCGTAACAACCTGAGGTTCAACGGGGCTCGGGCGAGAATTCGGGCCCGTCGAGAATCAAGTCCGCTTCCGCTATGATGGCGTCTCTCTGCGAGGAACTCATCGCATTAACGCGCTTGTAAATGATCGCCATTCGCGCGTTGGCGCCGAGCCGGCCACGATGGCGGATCAGGAAAGCCCAATATAGCGGGTTGAACGGACAGGCGCCGGGACCGCTCTTGATCGCAGGACTATAATGACAGCGGCCGCAATAGTCCGACATTCGGTTGATATACGCGCCCGACGCCGCGTAGGGTTTCGAGGCGAGCAGGCCATTGTCGGCGAACAGCGACATGCCATGCGTGTTGGGCAGTTCCACCCACTCGTAGGCGTCGGCGAACACGATCAGATACCATTCCTCGACCTCGCGCGGAGAAAAGCCCGCGAGCAGCGCCAGATTGCCCGTCACCATCAACCGTTGAATGTGATGCGCGTAGGCATGACGCTTGGTCTGGCCAACGACTTCCGCGACACAGTTCAGCAAAGTCTCGCCGCTCCAGTAGAACGACGGCAACGGCCGCTGCGCGTCCAGCGCATTGCCGCGCGCATAGGCCG
>JAYTRP010000273.1:0-1620 GCA_043746145.1 Hyphomicrobiales bacterium
GGTCAGGTGATCGCCATCGTTCAGCCGCATCGCTTCAGCCGTTTGCAATCGCTGTTCGACGCCTTCGCGCGCTGTTTCAACGACGCCGACACTGTCATCGTCGCCGATGTTTATGCTGCGGGCGAATCGCCGATTCCCGGCATTGACAAAGAGGCGCTCGCCAACGCCATCAACGCGCACGGCCATCGTCACGCGCTGACGTTGCCCAGTCCAAACAAACTTGCCGGACTCGTCAAGAGCGTCGCAATGCCCGGCGATTATGTGATTTGTCTTGGCGCCGGCAGCATCACGCAATGGGCTTACGCGCTGCCGGAGGAGCTGGAGGCGGCGTGAACGGTCGTGACATCGCTGCCTTTGTTCCCGCGTTTCGTGGCCATCTTGCCGTAGACGCGCCGCTGGCGCCTTTGACCTGGTTCCGCGTCGGTGGACCGGCGGATGTGCTGGCCTCGCCAGCCGACGAAGACGATCTGGCCTATCTTCTTGGGTCGCTGCCTGGGGAAATTCCCGTAACCATTGTTGGCGTTGGCTCCAATCTGATCGTGCGCGATGGAGGCGTACGGGGTGTGGTGGTACGGCTCGGCGGACGGGCTTTCGGATCGGTAAAAGTGCTTAAGGGCTCGCAGATCCTCGCAGGCGCGGCGGCCCTGGATGCGAGCGTCGCCCGCGTGGCGGCGGAGGTCGAGATTGACGGTTTCGCTTTTTTGCGCGGCGTGCCCGGCGCGATCGGGGGCGCGCTGCGGATGAATGCGGGCGCCCATGAGGGCGAAACCAAAGATATCCTTTTGGTTGCAGAAGGCTTTGATCGCCAAGCGCGTCCGGTTCGCTTCGATATTGCGCAAATGGGTTTTTCGTACCGGCATTGCGCTGTGCCCACCGATGTCGTCTTCACCCGCGCCTTGTTTCAAGGACGACCCGGAATTCGCTCCGACATCGAAGCGGAGATGGCGAGGATCACCATCGCGCGCACGTCCGCCCAGCCGATCCGCGAGAAGACCGGCGGTTCGACGTTCAAAAATCCGCCGGGCTTAAAAGCTTGGCAGCTCATCGACGCGGCTGGATGCAGAGGACTGCGCATCGGCGACGCTCAGGTGTCGCCCCTTCATTGCAATTTTCTTATCAATGTCGGAGCCGCGAACGCCGATGACATTGAGAAGCTGGGCGAAAAGGTGAGGCGTCGAGTTTTGGAAACGAGCGGCGTGCAGCTGGAATGGGAAATCAAGCGTATCGGGACGCGGCTGCTTGCCTGACCACTCCGGGAGCCCGCCGCCTCGCAAACGTTGATCGTGTAGATCGACAGGGATTGCATTCCCGCCGATAAATTTGTCGACGTCCGATGAATTAATCCGCCCAGCTGGTCCGTGTGACATTTTTGCAACAAATTCGTGACTCGGGCGCGTTTTGCGTCGCCAATGAAAATCTAGATCATTCAGGGTGTTATCGTTAAAGGGCCTCGCCCTCAGCTACGCTCCAGGGAATCGCGTCATCTTGGCGCCCGACTAGCGGCGACCACGGGCGCCTCGGACGAAGCTCTTCGATGGGTGCCGAACTGCGAGCCTGTACGATTTTCAATGCCTTGGGCGGAGTGGTGTCGAGCGCTAAGCGGGTTAGGTGATCGCGTAT
>JAYTRP010000274.1:0-1614 GCA_043746145.1 Hyphomicrobiales bacterium
CTTCATCAGCGAGGGCGTGCCTCCGCCAAAGAAGATCGACCGCACGCGGCGTTTCGGCGTCTCCGCCGCACGATGCGCGATCTCCTTGCGGAAAGCGGAAACGAAGCGATCCTCGTCGGGCGCCTGCATCCGTACGTGCGAATTGAAATCGCAATAGGGACATTTGGCGAGGCAAAACGGCCAATGGACGTAGACCGCGAAGCCGGGGTCGCCGAGACCTCGCGAATCAGCGAGCGCTGCGGGTGCTTCGATCTTGCTCATGCGCGTGTTATGCCAGCGCCGGGCCCCTCGCGCCACCAGTAGCACGCGCCTGATTTAGGAGATTTTTACTTGGCCGAGGCCATTTCTTCCCAACCCTGGCGCCGGAACGAGGACCATCGACGCTGGCTAAGGCGGCAAGCCGACGATCTGTTCGCCTTCTACGAGGCCGATTCGCTCGATCCCCGCGGCGGGTTCTTTACCTTGGATGTGCAAGGGCGTCCGCTGCTCGGCGAGACCGAACGTCCACTACACGCGACCTCGCGGATGGCGCATAGCTTCGCTATCGGACATCTCATGGGCCGTCCCGGCGCGGCGGATATCCTAGATCACGCAATGAGTGCGCTCTGGTTGCGCCATCGCGATAACCAGCACGGTGGCTACTTCTGGTCGTTCGATGCGGATGGCCCGCGCGAACGCGACAAGCTTGCCTATGGCCACGCGTTCGTGCTGCTGGCCGCGGCGAGCGCTAAATGCGCGGGACATCCCGACGCGGATCGGTTGCTTTCGGACATTACGGAGGTGATCGAAAAGCGGTTTTGGAAACCGTCGGCTTGCGCAAGCGCCGAGGAGTTCAAGGCGGACTGGACGCCGTTCAGCGAGTACCGCGGGCAGAACGCGAACATGCATCTGACCGAGGCGCTAATGGCGGCCTATGAGGCGACCGGTGAGCGGGCTTACCTCGACAAGGCCGAGAGCATTTCCGACCTGATTCTGCGACGCTCAGCAGGGGCCGCCGACTGGCGCGTTCCCGAACATTATGGTTCCGATTGGACCGTCGATAGGGAATACCGCGGTTCCGATATGTTTCGTCCGTTCGGCTACACGCCCGGGCACGCGCTCGAATGGACCCGTCTGGCGCTGCAACTTTGGGCGCTCGGGGGCCGAAAGATCGACTGGCTTACAGATGCGGCGCGCAATTTGTTCGCGCAAGCTGTCGCTCAAGGTTGGGACACCGAGCGCGGTGGGCTCTATTACACCCTTGAATATGATGGGAGCCCGCGCGTTCGCGATCGACTCTGGTGGCCGATCTGCGAAGGAATCGGCGCGGCGCATTTCCTGAGCTTACTGAACAACGACGCAGCTTATGAGCAGTGGTATCGCCGATTTTGGAATTTTGCCGCGCGCCATCTAATTGACCGCAGCGACGGCGGCTGGCGCCTGCAACTTGACGACGACTTAAAGCCCGTTGCTGGTTACTTCACGGGAAAACCGGACATTTACCACGCGCTGCAGGCTTGCCTGATTCCGCTCTATTCCACAGAGGGAAGCCTGACGCGAGCATTGACCGCCAGCGCCTGACCTTATTCCCGCAAGCGGGAAAAGGTCCAGGCGCCTTAAGGAGGAAATTCCTTC
>JAYTRP010000275.1:0-5310 GCA_043746145.1 Hyphomicrobiales bacterium
TAGCCGTTGGCGACGTCGAGGCAGATGTAACGCACTTTTGCTCGCCTATTGACCGCCGCGAGCTTCTCGAGATCATAGCTGCTCGTGCCCAGGGAATAAAAAGCATGCTCGCCGTCCTTACTGGCGAACAACTCAATCAGCCGGGATTCAGGATAATGCTTGTGCAGCGCCGTCATAGCGCCGTGGCGACCAAGCGCCTTCGCCATCGCGATCGTGCCTGTCACATCCATATTGGCGGCAATCAGCGGAAAACCTTTCCACTCAGAGCCGGTATGGTAAAACCGGAAGGTGCGCTCGATCTCAACCTCGTTGCGTGAATTTAGCGTCGAACGCTTGGGGCGGATCAATACGTCCTTAAAGTCGAGCTTAACGTCGGTTTCGATACGCATGGAATTTCCGAGAGCCTAGAGTTTTTGTGAGGTTAGCATGACGGCGCCCAGGGCGCGAGGCGGGCTTGACGCCGCCACCCGGAGCGGGCAAGCGCGGTCGGTCGGACAAGGGAGAGTTGTATGAGCGAGGCGCCGCCGGGGCAGACCTACGAGACTTACGACATCCAGCGTCTGATGGAACTACTGCCGCATCGCTATCCCTTTCTGCTGGTCGACCGTATCGTCGAGGCGCGCGGCGACGAGTATGGTGTGGGAATCAAGAACGTCACTATGAACGAGCCGCATTTCATGGGCCATTTTCCAGGCAAGCCGGTGATGCCAGGTGTCCTGGTGATCGAGGCGATGGCGCAGACCGCGGGCGCGCTTTGCGCGGCGAGCCAAAGTGTTGCGGGCAAGCCGGCGATTGTCTATCTGATGACGATCGACAAGGCTAAATTCCGCAAACCTGTTGTTCCCGGCGATCAGTTGCGCTTCGCCATGACGCGTATCGCCAAGAAGCGGAACATCTGGTGGTTTCGCGGCGAGGCGACAGTCGACGGCGTGCTTTGTTGCGAGGCCGAAATCTCAGCGATGCTGGTGATGCCTTGAACAACGTGCACGCGAGCGCTTGCATTGAGCCTGGCGCCGAGCTCGGCGAGGGCGTGGAGATCGGCCCTTTCTGTCACATTGGATCTCGCGTGAAGCTCGGCGACGGCGTCAAGCTCGTGTCGCATGTGAGCCTCGCTGGAGACACAGCCATTGGCGCCCGCTCGCGCATCTTCCCGTTTGCCGCTATCGGTCACGAGCCGCAGGATCTTAAATATCGCGGCGAAGACGCTCGCCTGGTCGTTGGCGAAGATTGCCTGATCCGCGAGGGCGTGACGATGAACCCGGGGACTACGGGCGGCGGTGGGCAAACACTGATCGGCCCGCGCTGCGTGTTTCTCGCCCAGTCGCATGTCGCGCATGATTGCCAAGTCGGCGAAGGCGTCATCCTGTCGAACAACGTGATGCTCGCTGGCCATTGCCGGATCGGCGATTTCGCCATTCTGGGCGGCGGGGCGGCGGCGCATCAATTCACAAGGGTGGGCGCGCACGCCTTTATCGGCGGGCTGGCCGGAGTCGAAAATGACGTGATCCCGTTCGGCATCGCGCTCGGAAACCGCGCGTCCTTGGCGGGGCTGAATTTTGTCGGGCTCAAGCGGCGCGGGTTTTCCAACGAGGCGATCCACACGCTGCGGCGCGCTTACAAGCAACTGTTCACGCGCACGGGCACACTCAAGGAGCGCGTCGAGGACGTGGCTGCCGCTTTCGGCGACGATCCCACGGTGATGCAGATTGTCGACTTCCTGCGCGAAGGGGGCGACCGCGCGGTTTGCACGCCGCGCGAGGGCAGGGACGAATTGGCATGAGCATCCCGCAAGGGCAGACAACTTGAGCGAGGGCTCGCTGGCGATCGTCTGCGGCAGCGGCGCGCTTGCGCTTGAGGCGGCTGCGGTCGCGAGGGCCGGTGGGCGCGAGGTGTATCTGATAGGCCTCGCCGGCTCCGCTACACGAGACATCGAGGCCTATCCGCATGTCTGGCTGCGGCTAGGGGAATTTGGCAGGCTGTTTTCGACGTTGAAGCAATGGGGCGTCGCCGAGGTCGCCATGCTAGGCGCGGTGAGCAGGCCGGATTTTTCCGATCTGAAGCTTGATTGGGGCGCGTTGAAACGCGTTGGCGAGATTGTAGGGCTGCTCGGGCGGGGCGACGACGCGCTGCTTGTCGGCTTTGCCGGGATGATCGAGCAGGAAGGATTTCGCGTCGTTGGCGTTGCAGATTTCGCGCCCGGCCTGCTTGCGCCGGCCGGCATGATCGTCGGCAGGGCGCCGGGACCAGAAACACAAGCCGAGATTGCTTTCGGGTCGCAAATGCTGAACGCGCTATCGCCATTCGACGTAGGGCAGGGCGCCGTGATTGCGGGCCGGCGGGTGATCGCGGTCGAGGCGGCCGAGGGCACGGATGCGATGCTTTCCCGCGTGGCTGAACTGCGCTCTTCCGGCCGCGTGCGGTTGAAGGGTAAGGCGGGCATTTTCATCAAGGCCGCCAAGCGGGGGCAGGACATGCGGCTAGATTTGCCAGCGGTCGGCCCGGGCACGATCGCCGCAGCTGCGCGCGCGGAACTTCGCGGGCTGGCGCTAGCGGCTGGCCAGATCCTCATCGCCGAGCGGGAGAAATTTGTCGCGGCGGCGGATGCAGCGGGATTGTTCGTGTTCGGCTGGCCGACGTGAAACGACTAACGATCGCCGTAGTCGCAGGCGAACATTCCGGCGATCAACTCGGCTTCAAGCTGATGCGCGCGTTGCGGGAGGCGACCGGCGGCGGAGTGGATTTTGTTGGGGTTGGCGGCGAAGCGATGGAGACGGAAGGCCTCGCCTCGTTGTTTCCGCTGACCGACATTGCGGTAATGGGCATTCTTCCCGTGATCGCGCGTTTGCCAACATTGGTGCGTCGTATCCGGGCGACGGCCGCACATGTCATCGCCGCGGCGCCTGACGCGCTGGTCATCATCGACAGTCCCGATTTCACCCATCGCGTCGCGCGGCTCGTACATGCGGCGCGCCCTGACGTGCCGATCATCGATTACGTGAGCCCCTCAGTCTGGGCTTGGCGGCCTGGACGAGCGAAAGCGATGCGCGCCTATGTCGATCGCGTGCTCGCGCTGCTGCCGTTCGAGCCTGCCGCGCATGCGCGACTCGGCGGCCCCCCCTGCGTCTATGTCGGGCATCCCTTGATTGAGCGTCTCGACGTTCTACGCCCCGATGCGCAGGAGTTGGCGCGCCGGGACGCAAAACCGCCGATCGTGCTGGCGCTGCCGGGGTCGCGACGCTCAGAAATCCTGCGATTGATGAGTGATTTCGGGGCGGCGCTGGGCGTGCTCTCGCAGACGATTGGGCCGTTCGACATCGTGCTGCCGACACTGCCGCACCTGCGCGCTGAAATCAGCGCCCTCGCTTCGCGCTGGCCAGCGCCACCGCGGATCGTGTTGGGCGACAACGAAAAATTCGCCGCGTTCCGCTCCGCGCGCGCCGCCCTGGCGGCATCGGGCACCGTGACGCTCGAACTCGCGTTGTCGGGCGTGCCGATGGTTGGCGCTTATCGAGTGTCGAAACTGGAGGAGCAGCTCAAACACCTGATCCAGGCGCCTTCGATCCTGCTGCCCAACCTCATCCTGGAGGAGCGCGCCATCCCCGAGCATCTGCAACGCGAATGCATGCCCGGCCCGCTTGCACTGCGTATGGCGAGTATTGTGACGGATGGGCCTGAGCGCGCCGCGCAGTTGGCCGCGCTTGCTCGGCTTGACGAACGTATGCTGCTGCCGGACGGTGTTACGCCGAGCGCGGCGGCAGCGAGGGAAGTGCTGGCGACAATCGCCGAGAAGGCGCTTAACCGCGTGGATCAGCGGGAAAAGCCCGGTGTAGACGGCGCTTAGTTTTGCGCCATTTTCTCGTTCCGAACGAACGTCTCAGCGATGACCCATTGGCAAGTAGTCGCGCTGCGGCTCACCGGTATAGAGCTGCCGCGGGCGACCGATCTTCTGCGCGGGGTCGTCAATCATCTCCTTCCACTGAGCGATCCAACCAACAGTGCGCGCGATGGCGAACAGCACCGTGAACATGTCGGTCGGGAAACCCATCGCCTTCAAGGTAATGCCGGAATAGAAGTCGATGTTGGGATAAAGCTTCTTCTCGATGAAATAGTCATCGCTCAACGCGATGCGCTCGAGTTCCATCGCGACGTCCAACAACGGATCGTCCTTGACGCCGAGTTCGGCCAAAACCTCATGCGCTGTTTTCTGCATGATTTTCGCGCGCGGATCGTAGTTCTTGTAGACGCGATGACCAAACCCCATCAGCCGGAACGGATCGTTCTTATCTTTGGCGCGCTTGATGAATTCGGGAATGCGGTCGACGCTGCCGATTTCGCCCAGCATCTTCAACGCCGCCTCGTTGGCGCCGCCGTGCGCGGGGCCCCATAGGCAGGCAATGCCGGCGGCGATGCAGGCGAAGGGATTGGCGCCCGAGGAGCCAGCGAGGCGAACCGTTGACGTGGAAGCATTCTGCTCGTGATCGGCATGCAGGATAAAGATACGGTCCAACGCGCGCGCAAGGATCGGGTTGACCTGATAGTCTTCACAGGGAACCGCGAAGCACATGTTTAAGAAGTTGCTGGCGTAATCGAGCGAGTTCTTGGGATAAACGAAGGGCTGGCCGACCGCATATTTATACGCCATCGCCGCCAGCGTCGGCACTTTCGCAATCATCCGGATTGAGGCGATCTCTCGCTGTTCGGGATCATGAATATCTGTCGAGTCGTGGTAGAAGGCGGCCAACGCGCCCACGCAAGCGACCATGATCGACATCGGATGGGCGTCGCGACGGAAGCCGTGAAAGAAGCGCGACATCTGGTCGTGCACCATCGTGTGGCGCGTCACTTTATTGTCGAAATCAGCCTTCTGCGCCGGGGTGGGCAGTTCCCCGTAAAGCAGGAGGTAGCAGCTTTCCAGAAAGTCACCGTGTTCGGCGAGCTGGTCGATCGGATAACCGCGATAGAGCAGAATGCCCGCGTCGCCATCAATGTAGGTGATTTTCGATTCGGTGCTTGCCGTGGAGGTGAAGCCCGGGTCGAACGTGAACATGCCCGTCTGGCTATAGAGCTTGGCGATGTCCATGACCTCGGGACCAACCGAGCCCCGCTTAACCGGCAGCTCTATTTTCTTTTCGCCTATGGTGAGGGTCGCGAATGTCGTAGCCATCGAGTCACTCCTTGGTACGGTCGCCAGGCGGTATATTAGAATTGTGCGCTGCAACAACGCTATCTAATCGAGCCACGCGAAACAAGCTGGTAAAATGGCCGATCTCTATGGGACACCCAGCTTGCGTAAAACCCGGTGCAGGTCAG
>JAYTRP010000276.1:0-5303 GCA_043746145.1 Hyphomicrobiales bacterium
GCGCTGGGTAAATTTCGTTGCCCGCACAATACAATAGACGGGACGAAGCGCCCGAAAAAGCGGCGGCGGCGCCGCTGTTTCAGCATTGTGCGGCGAAAATTCCTATGCGAACCTCGACCGTCGAGCCTCGCGATTTCGTCGCGCGCACGTCCGCAAGGGCTCGACCTCCGGAGGGCGGTTCGCATGTATAAATCGACACATAGTTTGTTTCTAGCGCCGTTTTCGCGCCGCGCGTTGTTGAAGACCTCAGCAGCCCTCGCCGTCGCCGCGGTGGCCTCCCCGGCGATCGTTTCCAACGCGTTTTCCTCCTCGGGCGTGCTCAACATCATCAACTGGGACGATGAGCTGCCCGATCCCGTGATTCCCGACTTCGAGAAGGCGACCGGCATCAAGGTCAATTCGACGCCGTTCTCGCAAAACGAAGAGCAGATCAACAAACTCCAGGCGACGGGCGGCACGGGCTTCGACATATGCCAGCCGACGCACGATCGCGCGCCGCAGTTCAAGGACATAGGCGTCCTGCAGCCGATCGACACGAAGCGCTTTGACCCCGGCGTGATCGTTCCCGGCCTGCTTGCGGCCTCGACCGCCTATTGGACCTGGGACGGCAAGCTTTATCACGTGCCGCATGTCTGGGGTACGGAGGCGATCGCGTGGCGCAACGATCTGGCCAAGATTGCTCCTGACGATCTCTCGTTCGGCACGCTTTGGGACCCTGAGTACAAAGGTAAAGTGCAGGGGCGCCCGCACTCGCTGCTGCTCGGCATCGGTCTCTGGCTCGACGGCGCTGGCAAGCTGCCGAGCAATCGCATGCTCGACGCCTATAAGAGCGAAGACGAGATGAAAAAGATTTACGACCAGTTGCTCAAAGTCGCCGTCGACCACAAGGCCTGGATCAAGCAGTTCTGGGATTCCGCAGACAATACCAAGTCCGGCTTCAAGACCAATGGCGTGGTCATTGGCCAGACTTGGGACGGCCCGGCGATTTCGATGAAGAAAGCGGGAGAGCCGATCTCCTATCAGGCGCCCAAGGAGGGCGCGATCGGATGGGTGGACGGCTTCTCGCTAGTAAAGGGCGCCAAGAACATCGATCAAGCCTACGAGTGGCTCCAGTACATTCACACACCGGAAGCCTCCGCAAAGGCGGCTGAGAACTCTGGATATAATCCCTCCGCAGTGGGCGCCGAGAAGCTGCTGTCCGAAAAAGCGCGTGCGATTTTCCTGCAGGCCTATTCGAGCAAATCGATCGACAATATGTGGTGGCGCCCGGTCGAGCCCACCTGGTTCGCCGAACTGCGCGGCGAGTACGCCGAGAAGTTCAAGGCGGCGTGATCTCCTCTTTCGCTCCTGCGGGAGACGCCGCTAACGACGGATAATTTTTCGCTGTGCGTGACAAGTCTTCACCGCGACCCACTCCTATAAAGCGGGCGGGGACAGGATCTCCATGAGCGCCGACATCGAGCTCGATCACGTCACGATCCGCTTTGGCGATTTCCTCGCCGTCGATCGCGTGAGTTTGAAAATCGCGGGGGGCGAGTTTTTCTCGATCCTCGGGCCATCAGGTTGCGGCAAAACGACACTGCTTCGCATGATCTCGGGCTTTCTTGAGCCTAGCGAAGGCGCTGTGCGGATCGGCGGCAAGGATATGGCGGGGATCGGCTCCAACAAGCGGCCGACCGCGCTGATTTTCCAAAATCTTGCGCTATTTCCTTTGATGTCGGTCGCCGACAACATCGGCTACGGCCTGCGCGTGCGAGGCATGTCCGCCAGGGAGCGGCGGCGCAAGGCCGACGAACTGCTGGCGCTGGTCGCTTTGCCAGGGCAGGGCGACAAGAAGATCAGCGAACTCTCCGGCGGCCAAAAGCAGCGGGTCGCGGTCGCGCGCGCACTGGCGGTTGAGCCGCAAGTGTTGCTGCTCGACGAGCCGCTTTCCGCGCTCGATCTGCGGCTGCGCCAACACATGCGCGCCGAACTGCGCGCGATCCAAAAGCGCGTCGGCATCACCTTCATCTACATCACGCATGATCAGGGTGAGGCGCTCACCATGTCGGACCGTGTCGCGGTGATGAACCGCGGCCGGATCGAACAGGTCGGCGACGGGCGCACGATCTACGATCATCCGGCCACTCCGTTCGTCGCGGCTTTCGTTGGCGAGAACAACGGCGTCACGGGCAAGGTCAGCGGACTGATCGACGGAGTCGCGCGGATCGATACGCCGCTCGGCGCTCTCGAAGGTAGAGCCGGTCCGGGGCTCTTGGCTGGCGAGTTGGCGACCCTGTTCATCCGTCCAGAGTCCTTGCGGCTTGCCGTCAACGGCGCGGCGCAATCGATCAGCGCCGCGGTGGCGGAGACCGCATTCGAAGGTCATCGCACCCATGTCGCCCTGCGCGCCGCGCATGAGCACAAGCTCACCATGTCGCTTGGCCGCGACGCCGGCGCGCACACACTGACTCCCGGCGCGCAAATCGCCGTCGCATTCCAGCCCGAGGATGCAATCGTGCTGCCGGGCGAACGCGCGCGATGACCAATCCCTATACCGGCGCCGTATTGTTTCTGGGGCCCCTGGTCGTGGCCGCCCTGTTCTGGCTTGCCTCGCTCGCCGAGCGGCGAAGGTTGGGCCCGATCGCCGAACCCGGCTTCTTCGCCCGCAACGGAACGCCAGTTGCGCTGTTCCTGCTGATCGCGGTCGGCTTCTGGGCGTTGTTCCTGATCGTCTACCCGCAACTTTACATGATCGAATATTCATTCCACCCAAAGCTGCCCCAGTCGCAACGTGGGGGACTGAACGATCACTACACGCTAGAAAACTATCGCTATTTCCTGTTCGGTTCGACGCATGACACCAGCCACTGGAACGACACCCATCTGCACGCCTTCTGGATCACGATCTCTGTCTCGGTGATCATCACGATCGTCAATTTCGCGATCTGCTATCCGCTTGCGTTCTATCTCGCGCAGGTCGCTAAGCCACGCGTGATGGCGCGGATCATGCTGCTGCTGATCATTCCCTACTGGATCAACGAAATCCTGCGCGCCTTTGCGTTCCGCGTGTTGTTTGGCACCGGCGGCGTGATCAACAATGTTCTGCTCGGCCTCGGGCTACTGCACGAACCAATCGATTTTCTCGGCGCCGATGTCGCGCTCTATGCAGGGCTGACCTATGCCTATCTGCTGATCATGATGTTCCCGCTTTACAACGCGATCGAGTCGCTCGATCGCAATCAGATCGAGGCGGCGCGCGATCTCGGCGCGCCGTGGTGGCACATCCATTTGTTCGTCGTCATGCCGCATGCCAAGCCCGGCATCGCCTCGGGCGCGACGCTTGTGTTCATGCTCTGCGCGGGCGCGCTCGCTGCGCCTCAGGTGCTCGGCGGCCCCAAGACGCTGTGGTTCACGCCGATCGTCTACGACCGCTTTTTCCAGGCTTTCAACTGGCCCCAGGGCGCCGCTTACGCGCTGATCCTGCTCGCCGCCTGCATGGCATTCGTGCTGCTCGTGCTGCGCCTGTTCAAGGTCGGCCTGTCGGAGATCGCACGGTGAAATCGCCGCGGATCTGGCGCTGGATGCTGAGCCTCTACTTCGTGCTGTTCTTCGGCTTTTTGTTTGGTCCGCTCATCATCATGGGCGTCTCCGCCTTCAACACGCCGACCTATCCGCAGGCGTGGCCGATCGAGGGCCTCACGCTTGAATGGTTCGTGAGGCTCTATAACGATCGCGGACTGATGGAGGGCCTTTCCAACAGTTTCCTGATCGGCGCCTTCGTCGTCGTCTTGTCTGTGCCGCTGGGCCTCGCCGGCGCGATCGTGATGACGCAAGTCTATTCGCGTGGGCGCGGGCTTTACTATCTTGTCGTGGTCTCCCCGATCCTGACGCCCGGCGTGATCATCGGCATTTCGACCGTCATTTTTTGGAAAGACGTGACGCAGTGGACGGCGACGCAGCCGATGTTCAACGGTATCTGGCTCGCGACGCTGGGTCAGTGCACGTTCATCGCCTCCTATTGCATGCTGATCTTCCTGTCGCGCCTGCAGCGCTACGATCGGACGCAGGAGGAGGCGGCGCTCGACCTCGGCGCCACCCGCACGCAGGTGTTTTTCCACATCCTGCTGCCCTACATGCGCCCGGCAATCTTTTCAGCCGCCGTGATCGCGTTCCTATCCTCGTTCGAAAACTACAACACGACGACCTTCGCGATCCTCGCCAACAAGACACTGACGACCGTGCTCGCGGGTCGCGTCCGCCAAGGCATGACGCCGTCGATCAGCGCGCTCGCGGTGATCATCATCGCGGTGGCGGTCGTAGGGGCGGTGATTTACGAGCTGGCGCGAGGGGCGGAGCGGCGGGGAACGGCGGCGTGAGGTTTAGAGCTCCGTGAGGAAGTCGTCGAGACGCGCGAAATAGATTGGCCAGGTGGGGGGGGAAAAGCCTCTTGCGATCCGCTGGCGCTCGGCAAAATGAACGGGATCTTTCACGAGTCGCATGATCGCCGCCTCCCAAGCGTCGCCGTTGAAGGGCGAAAGGAGTTCCGCGCAGCCTTGTGATGTCTCGCAAGCCACAGCCGTGTCGGCGGCGATAACTGGCGTTCCCAGCGCAAGGGCCTCGACGAGGGGTAGCCCGTAGCCTTCGTCAAATGACGGCGCGAGCAGCGCCCGCGCGCCGCGAATCAGCGCGACCAAGTCGCGTGAGCCTAGGGTGTTGACCTCGATCACATGGGCGCGCGCGGCTTCCGAACGCTCGAGCAGATCGAGAACCTGCTCGTTCTCCCAACCCCGCGTGCCTATCATCACGAGGCTCGGCGGCTCCGCAAACTGGTGAGCGAGCCGTCGCCAGAGATGCAGCAACAGCAGGTGGTTCTTGCGCGGCTCAATTGTCCCGATAGTCACAAAATACGGGCGCGACGTCTCCACTGCGGGCTCGCGCGAGAAGTCGGCGAGCGGGGAGGGGAATGGCAAGGCGATGACCGGCCGGAGGGAAAGGCCGCAACGCGCCATCTCCCGTTCGAGCCGCGCCTTCACGCTTTCTGTAGAGACCACGAATCCTCGGCCGTAGTGGAAAGCTGTTCCCAGTCGCACTCTGAACTTGTCCGACTCGCCGGGGGCGAAGAATTCGGGATAGTCGAGCGGAAGCAAATCGTGGATCATGTAGATTGCGCGGATGTCCGGCCGCTCGTCGAGCCAGCTAAAATAGCGTGCCTCCTCCATTCGATGATAGCCGACGTTGAGGTAAATCGCGCCCTGTGGGATCGTAACGCCACGGCTTTGCGCAATATGTCCCTTCCAGGACAACAGCCGTCGCTCCCAAGC
>JAYTRP010000277.1:0-15640 GCA_043746145.1 Hyphomicrobiales bacterium
CCCCGATGATCCCGTTTTATATCTATTATTCGATGTTCGGGTTCCAGCGAATCGGCGACCTCGCCTGGGCTGCGGGCGACATGCGCACGCGCGGCTTCATGATCGGCGGCACCTCTGGACGCACCACGCTAAACGGCGAAGGGCTGCAGCACGAGGACGGCCACAGCCATCTGCTTGCCTCGACGATCCCGAACTGCGTCGGCTACGATCCGACCTACGCTTTCGAACTCGCCGTCATCATCCGCTCCGGCCTGCAGCGCATGTATGTCGACAACGAGGACGTCTATTTCTACATCACGACGCTAAACGAGAACTATCCGCACCCCGCCATGCCCGAGGGCGCGGAGGAGGGCATCCTCAAAGGCATGTACAAGTTGCGGTCGGTCGAAGGCGACAAGTCGGCGAACAAGGTGCGGCTGCTCGGATCGGGCGCGATCCTGCGTGAGGTCGAGGCTGGAGCCGAATTGCTGGCGAAGGACTTTGGCGTTTCGAGCGAAATTTGGAGCGTCACCAGCTTCACCGAACTTCGCCGCGAGGGCCTCGAAGTGGAGCGCTGGAACATGCTGCATCCCGAGGAGGAAAAGAAAAAATCCTTCGTCGAGCAGTCGCTCTCCAAGGGCGTCGGCCCGGTGATCGCGGCGACCGACTACATGAAGGCAATTGCCGACGGCGTTCGCCCGTTTGTGCCGGCGCGCTACAAGGTGCTCGGCACCGACGGCTTCGGGCGCTCGGATTATCGGCGCAAGTTGCGCTCATTCTTCGAGGTCGACCGCTACCATGTCGCGGTCGCCGCGCTGAAGGCGCTCGCGGACGATCAACTGATACCGGCCAAGCGCGTCTCGGAAGCGATCGCTCTTTACAAGATCGACCCTGAGCGGCCGAGCCCGACCAAGGTCTGACGTTCCCGCTTTCGCGCGACAGGAGAAGCCCGCGTGTCGAAGATTGAAGTCAAGGTTCCCGATATCGGCGATTTCAAGGATGTGCCGATCATCGAAATCCTGGTCAAGCCGGGCGATAGCGTGAAGGCGGAACAGTCACTGGTGACGCTGGAATCGGACAAGGCGTCGATCGACGTTCCATCCCCTTTCGATGGGATCGTTGGTGAAGTGCTCCTAAAGGTCGGCGACAAGGTCTCGATGGGCGCGGCGATCCTGACGTTGGAGCAGGAGGGCGCCGCCCCGGCAGTCTCAGCGCCAAAGGTCGAGTCCGCGCCAGCGCCCACGGTCCAGTCCGCTCCCGCGCCGACAGTGCCGCCTGAGGCCTTGGAGCCGCCGCCAAAACAGCCCGTGATTGATGCGCCCAAAACGGCGCCTGCGGCGGCGCTCGCTGATTTCACCGGCGTCAATGCCGGTCCCGCTGTGCGCCGGCTGGCTCGTGAACTCGGGATCGACCTCAACGCTTTGTCGGGGTCGGGCGAGAAGGGGCGGATCACTAAAGAGGACGTGAAGGCGGCGGTGGCGGGCAGCGCACCTGCAGCGGCGAGCAAGGGCGGCGCGGGACTGCCCGAAGTGCCGACTGTCGACTTCGCGAAGTATGGCCCGATCGAGACCGTGCCGCTGTCGCGCATAAAGAGGATTTCGGGTCCGCGCTTGCATGCGTCATGGGTCAACATCCCGCATGTTACGCATACCGACGAAGCTGATGTCACCGCACTCGATGCATTTCGCAAGTCGCTCGACGATGCGGCCAAGCTGGACAAAAAAGCGCCGTATCGCGTCTCGCTGCTGCCGCTCCTCATGAAGGCGTCGGTGGCGACGCTGAAGGCGTTTCCAACTTTCAATTCCGCTTTAAGTCCTGCAAAGGACTCCTTGATATCCAGGCTTTATTGGAACATCGGCGTCGCCGTCGACACGCCCGATGGTTTGGTTGTCGCTGTGGTGAAAGACGTCGACAAGAAGGGCATCATCGACATTTCGCGCGAGCTCGGCGCACTCTCCAACAAAGCGCGTGACGGCAAACTCGGCCCGAGCGAGATGCAGGGCGCGACCTTCACGATCTCATCGCTCGGCGGAATCGGCGGCACTGCTTTCACCCCCATCGTCAACGCGCCCGAGGTGGCGATCCTGGGGGTGGTGCGTTCCAAGATGGCGCCTGTTTGGGATGGCGCGGCGTTCCAACCGCGCCTGATGCTGCCGCTCTGCCTTTCCTACGATCACCGCGTGATCGACGGCGCCGCGGCGGCGCGCTTCATGCGTCACCTCTGCGGCATTGTAGAGGATATGCGGCGGGTGCTGCTCTAGGCGGGCGGCGTTCGAGCATTATATCTAGCTTCGATCCCAACCCATTCGAATAATGCGCGAAAGCGCTGCGGAGCGAACCGTCATGGCAAGCGAAATCCGGCTTCCCGATATCGGCGATTTCAAAGACGTGCCGATCATCGAAATCCATGTGAAGCCCGGCCAGACCGTCGCCAAGGAAGAGTTGCTGTTCACCCTCGAAAGCGACAAGGCGTCGCTCGATGTGCCCTCGCCAGAGGCCGGCGTGATCGGCGAACTCAAGGTCAAGGTGGGAGACAAGGTCAGCCAAGGCGACCTGCTAGCCACATTCGCGACTGCAGACGCGACGCCTGCGGCGGAGCGTCCCAAACCCGCGACGCCCCCGGCGCCTGCATTAGCCGTCAAGGACGCTCCGCCGCCAACCACTGCCCCGGACGTCTCACCCGATAAATCCGATTTCGAATGCGACCTTGTCGTGCTTGGCGCCGGTCCCGGTGGCTACACCGCCGCTTTCCGCGCGGCGGATTTGGGCCAGCATGTCGTGCTGATCGACAAGGGGCCCGTACTCGGCGGGGTCTGCCTCAACGTCGGCTGCATCCCCTCCAAGGCGCTGTTGCACGTCGCCAAGGTGATCGACGACGCCCAAGAGATGGCAGGCCACGGCGTCGGGTTCGGCAAGCCGGTCATCGATCTCGACAAGCTCCGCGACTGGAAGAATAGCGTGGTCAAACGCCTGACCGGCGGCCTGACCGCTCTCTCGCGCCAGCGCAAGGTCACCGTCATCTATGGCGAGGGCAAGTTCACCTCGCCGCACACGATCGCGGTCGAAACGGCCGAGGGAAATCGCATTGTCCGCTTTAACAAGGCGATCATCGCCGCAGGCTCCGAACCCGTCTCGCCGGGCTTCATTCCGAAAGACAAGCGCATCTGGGACTCGACAGACGCGCTCGAAATCGGCTTCGTGCCCAAGCGCATGCTAGTGCTCGGCGGTGGAATCATCGGGCTTGAAATGGCGACCGTCTACGAGGCGCTCGGGGCCGAGATCACCGTCATCGAGATGATGGACCAACTCATGCCCGGCGCCGATCGCGACATTGTCGCGCCTTTCGCCAAGCGGGTGGAGAAGCGCTACGCCAAGATCATGCTGAAGACTAAAGTCACCAAGGTCGAGGCCAAAGACGACGCGCTTCATGTATCCTATGAAAGCGAGGCTGGCTCGGGAACAGCTCAGTTCGACGCGATGCTGGTCGCGGTCGGCCGAAGCCCCAATGGCGCCAAGATCGCCGCCGACGCGGCAGGGGTGAAGGTCGACGAGCGCGGCTATATCGCGGTCGACAAGCAAATGCGCACCAATGTCTCGCATATCTTCGCAATCGGCGACATCGTCGGCGCCCCCATGCTCGCGCACAAGGCGACGCACGAGGCCAAAGTCGCGGCGGAAGTGGCGGCGGGCCACAGAGCCTCGTTCGACGCGAAGGTGATTCCGTCGGTCGCCTACACCGATCCGGAGGTGGCCTGGGTGGGCGTGACCGAAACGGAAGCGAAAGCTGCGGGGATCAAATACGGCAAGGCGTCCTTCCCCTGGGCCGCCAGCGGCCGATCGCTGGCGTTAGGCAGAGACGAGGGCATCACCAAGACGCTGTGGGACGAGGCCAGTGGTCGCCTGATCGGCTGCGCGATCGTCGGCCCCTCGGCGGGCGACCTGATCGCCGAAGCAGCGCTGGCGATCGAGATGGGCTGCGACGCCGACGACATCGGCCTGACGATTCATCCGCATCCAACGCTGTCGGAGACGTTCGCGATGTCGGCGGAAGCGTTCGCGGGGACGCTGACGGATTTGTATATGCCGAAGAAGAAGTGAGAGCGGAGGGCGGAGAACGCTGGCCTTAGAAAACAGTTTGCCCAAGGTCTGGTGATCTTTTGACAGACAAGGTGAGGCGTCTGATCTCGAATTGGACGGAGGTCCACTTCAAGTGTGATGCGCAGCCGCTAAGAAATGCCGGATCGCCGCGACGAACTCCCCGGCCTGTTCAACCGCGCCTTTTGCCTTATCGACAGAGGGCGGCTCGGCGCTGTAATCGGCGAGAAGTCGCATGTCCCGCACCTGTTGAACGCGCGGCCATGAATTGCATCGATCTGGCCGCCAAGCACGAGCTTTTTGCCGAACTCGGCAATTAGACTGTGATGCGTTTTGATCAGCACGTCGGGCCTTTCATATCCGGTCGCGAGCAACGCGGCATGCGCCGCGTCGTGCATCGCGTAATAGGCGCGGCTGCAAGCTCCATCGGCATCGCCAGATTGCAGGAGCAGGCGCGCGCCGGAAAGCGCGGCTTCGGCCTTTCGAAATTAGCTTGCGACGGCGGGCCTGCTCATAGCCGCAATCCCTCGCGCTTGATGTTCGCAATCAGGGCGGGATTGCTGAACAGTTCGGGGTGCTTCAACTCGTCTTCCCAAAGGGGCAAGGCTTGAACGAGAATTCCCGTTTCAAGCATCACATCGAAGGCGATGCCCGCCATTTCGCCGGAAACTTCGTAGCGGTCGCCGCGCTCACCCTTGAGGATGACGGCAAGATCGGCGTCGCTGTCCGGCTTGTGGTCGCCACGGGCGCGGCTGCCATACACAAGCGCCTCAATCGCAGGATGTTTGCCTTCGAGCCGCTGCATAAAGACACGCACGGCGCGTTCCGTCTCGGCGTCGAGCAACGGTCGGGGGGGCAGGGACGAGAGCGCGGCCTTTTCCGCCAGCCGTGAAATTGTGATCGGCGACGTCGTGCTGCTCGAATTGCTACAGGGCGCCCGTGCCGACGCGCACGCCTCGAGGCTCGAACAGCAGATGCGGAGGTTTCCAATCGCGACTATGTCGAACGCGGCGCTCGCGGCGGAATCCGCGCGTGGCTATCGCATATTGCGCGATCGCGGCGTGACGGTGCGAAAGACCATCGACAGGATTATCGGCGGCTTCTGCATTGCGCATGGACATTCGCTCTTGCACGGCGATCGCGATTTCGATCCCATGCAGCGCTATCTCGCGCTGCAGGTGTTTTGACCAAGCCCTCGATTTGCGAAAGGCGCCTTAAAATCCGGGATCATTTTGCCACGAGGGCGGCGCTTGAGGTCCACCTGCGCGGCGGTCACAACATTGGCGCTGACTTACTGCCAAAACACTTATTTGCGACTGTTGGGCTGAAAAACCATCCCCGCACACACCGTGCTAGGCCCCAAATGCCCCGTCAATCGTGTGCATCGCTCCTCTAACGAAGCCAGCCTCCGGTAATGACTGCCGTGGCGCCCGTTTCGATCGCGGATCGCTCCGCCGCGTCACGCAATCTGGCATAGGTGCATGTCACGACCGCGCCCTCTGCCGCAATTCGCTGCACGATCGCCGCGCCGATCCCCCGACTTCCGCCAAGCACGTCAAAAACTTCCCTTTTCCAGAAACTGCTGGTATAATTACGGGCTGAACGAAGATGGCGTGAGTTATTCGCGGCAAGCAGTTGACGCGCTGGCCCCATACCCCATATTTTCTTGGTTAATTACGCCTGTTCCGTGTCGGCCGTGCTCGTCTGGGTAAGCCACGTCGTCAAGTGAATTGAATCTTCAAGTGAATTGCCAGCGGCGCTGCGTAGATCACCGAGACAAAGCCTGCTTATGACGCAAGAGTGGTGGTTTGGGAGCTGGTCAGCGTCGTGGCTAAGCGCCTACGGGCTTACCCCTCGACTGTTGCAACATTGGGCGCTCAAGCCATTGAAATGATGCAAGCACAAACTGAATCGGACGGCGTCGCCCATTGGCGCTCAGTCGGAACTCCACATCCCGGCGGCGGCATAATGCTCACCGCGTGCGCCCGAAATCCCGTCCTTCGCGAAGCCTGTGAATACGCTGCGATAACGGCAGCGCCGCCGCTGCCCGAGCGCGCTGCTCCACGCCGCCCTCGACTTCCTCCAGCAGCAGCGGCTTGGCGAAATAGAACCCCTGCGCGACGCGGATTTTAGTGTGCTGGCGGAGGTAGGCCAGCTCCTCCGCCGTCTCGACGCCCTCGACCATCACTTCCGCGCCCAGCGACTCGCCGATCGACTCGATCGCTTTCAGCAAGCTCTGGCTACGCGGGCGCTGGTCGATCGCGGTGATCAGCGAGCGGTCGACCTTCACCTCGTCCGCGGTGATATCGGCCAACGTCGCCAGCGAGGAATAGCCGGCGCCGAAATCATCGATCGAGATCTTGGCGCCGATCTCCCTGATCATCGGCAGCACGCGCGACTGAAACTGGCTGCCGGGCAGGAACGCCTCTTCGGTTAGTTCGAGCACAAAGCGGGCCGCGTGGCCGCTCATGGCGAGGCGATCGAGGAAGCCGCGCATGAACCGCGTATCGCCTGCCTGCCGCGCGGCGATGTTGAAGCCGATGGCGGCGTTGCGTCCGAACGCCTCGTTGATTGCGTCGATCGAGGTGATCGTTTCTTCGAACACTTGCCGCGTGATGTCGTTGATGAGCCCGATCTGGTGCGCGAGATCGAGGAAGGCGCCGGGCGTCGACCAGACGCCGTCATCGTCGCGCCATCGCATCAGCACCTCCAGGCTGTCGATCGCCTCGGCGCGAAAGTCATATTTCAGTTGGAAAGCGCAGCCGATCCGCCGTTCTCGTATCGCGGAGCGAAGCGCGTTGTCGACCCGCGCGCGGGCCAGCTCGGCGCGCTCGAGTTCGGGCTCGAACAGCCGAACCGCGCCGTTGGATCCCTTGGCGTCAGCCACGGCGGCCTTGGCCTTGTGACGAAGCATGTCCGGCGTCGACCCGTCGCGTGGCCACAGGCTGGCGCCGGCGACCGCGGTGGTGAAGATCTCGACGCCCTCCACGACATAGGGCTCGCAGATCCTCGTAATCAGGCGTTCGGCGTGGCGCAGCACATCGTTGGAAATCCCGACATCGCCGAGGATCAGGCAGAACTCATCTCCGGCCGTGCGCGCCACCATATCCTGCGGGCCGATCTCGCGTACGATCCGCTCGCCGATCATGGCGAGCAGCGTGTCGCCGGCCTGGGCGCCGTGGAAGGCGTTGATCTGACCAAACCTGTCGAGGTCGATCATGACCACCGCGAAGCTCTGGTCGGGGCTGCGGGTCTGAATCAGGTCGGCGATCGTTTGGTCGCAGAGTTCGCGGTTGGGCAGGCCGGTCAACCCATCAAAGTAGGCGCGCGCAAACAGATCGTCCTGCAACTTGCGCAGCGACGCGATATCGAGCGCAGCCGACACCCGGTATTGCTCGCCCTCGAATGTAAACTCGCAACGTTCGATCAGCCGCGTCCTGCCCGCGACGACTTGCTCCTCGCGCGGGCTTGCCGCGGGATCATGCTCGATCGCCGCAGCGCCCGCCGCGTTGGCGGCAATCAGCGCGCCAGCGGCCGAACGGATCTCCAGCGCCGCCGCAGCGGCGTCAAAAGCCGCGGCCTTAATTGGCGTCAAGTCGTGCGGCCGGGCCGCCTTTATGGGGGCCTCAGCCGCGCTCACGGGCGGTTTGAGGCGCGATTTAGGATTTGCGCCCGGAGATGATCGAGCCGCGAACTGACTGAGGTCGAGTCGGATAGCTCGGGATCGGCTTCTTTCGCCACCAAAGATTGCAATTTTGCATCGAGCGTCGAGGAACCCGGAGCGGCTGCCGTTGGGAACGCACGCTGGTGCCCCCCACCCTCATGCTGCGCCAGCGATCCTTCGTCCTGCATCGTTCGCGGCGCGCCGGATGCGCTTCGCCAACGTTCGACTACTGACTTGACGAAGGATTTCTCATGCCCGGATTCGGCAGTTAGGTTTCCGCGATTGAACGTCTCGGACTGCGGCAGCCGGTCTTTCGGCAGCGCGCTGAAACGCAGCCGCGCCGGCAGCGGCACGCCCTCGCCGAACGCCACGACCTCGCGCGTGCCCAGCGAAGGCACGAAGGCGAGCAGGTTGGCGATCGCGTCCGTCACCGCCGAGCGCAGCAGCGATTGATCGCGGTCGTTGGCGAGCCGCATGGCGAACAGGGTGTTGCATTGCGAGATGATGGTGGGATCGAGTTCGCCGGGCCGTTGCGTCACGAGGCCGAGGTAGACGCCGTATTTTCGGCCTTCCTTGGCGATCCGCAGCAAGGCTCGGCGCGTGGGGGCGAAACCGGCTGCCTTGTCGGCGGGCGCAAAGCGATGCGCCTCTTCGCAGACGAACAACATCGGCATTTCGCCGTCGCTCCAGAGGCCGAAGTCGAACGCGAGGCGGGTGACCACGCAAACGACCGCATCGACCACTTCGGCTGGTAGTCCGGCAATCTGCATCACCGTCATGGGCTTGCCGTTCGGCTCGAGGCGAAACAAATGCGACAGGATATCGCTCATCGTATCGCCGCCGACATTGGCGTTGTCGAACATGAACGCATAGCGCATATCGGCGCGCAAGTGGTCGATGCGGGCCAGCAGGCGATGATAGTGCATCCGCATCGCTCGATTTTCGAGCTTGCCCATCCGCTCGTCGATCAGATTCACCAGATCCTGGATCTGGTAGGGCACCGGCGTGTCCACCGTAAAACCCAGCCGTTTGGGGTCGGGTCGACGCATCGTGCGGTCGGCGGAAGAGCGATGTGTGGGATACATGCTCTTGGCGACGGGAATTTGTTCGGACAGGATGTCGATTTCTTCGTCGACGCTGGCGCGCCCGCCGTAGATGACGTCGACCAGTTCCTCGAAGTTGAACATCCAGAAGGGCAGCTTGAGATTGCCGGAATTGACGACATTGGCGAGCGCGCCAAAGCAGCGTCCATATTCATTGTGACCGTCGAGCAGGAAAATGCGCAGCTCGGGCCGCGCCTCCAGAATTGCATTGAGGATTACCGCGATGCCGCTCGACTTGCCAACGCCGGTCGATCCAATCACCGCGAAATGCTTTTTTAGCAAATTGTCGAGCGAGACTCGCGCCGGAATGGTTTCGTCGTGATGCAAGGTTCCGATCGTGACCGATCCTTCGCTTCCGGCGTAAACCAAACGCAGTTCATCTCGTCCGACCACCCCGGCGGGATCGCCGATAGCGGGGTAGGCGGAGACCCCGCGCGAAAAACTGTCCTGCGCCTGGTTGTCCCGCACGATCTCGCCCATCAATTCGACCCGTGCGACCGCGCCATATCGGGCATCGAATTGCGAACCGTCGTCCTTGCTTTCCACTTCGGTGATCATGCCGATCAGCCGCCGCGAGCCCGCCCAAATACGAACAAAGACACCGACTGTCGCTCGAAGATTTTCGGAAAGAGCAGGCGCGGGCAGCGCAATGCGAGCTTCGGAGCCGCGCACGCCCAGCACTGTTCCCATCGGTTGCGAGGTCGCCTCGAGCGCGGACCAGGGCTCTGGCGCAAATTCGTTCACCCGGTACACACCTTTCGATCGCGCCCGCTCTTGCGAGGCGCTGTGTTCGCAATATCTGCAATCAAACAGGTGCAGCTCAGTAGGTGCCGCTCAAGTCCGATCCACTATCGCGCAAAAGTGTTTTTGGTCTCTTAATCACCCGTTCCTTTTGAATTTTCATTCTGTAAAGGACGTGCATGGCGGTCGGTGAAAATTCCTCGAGTATTGCGACTCTTGCGGCGCTCCCCTTGTTCTTCCGCTTGCAAGGACGGCCGGTGCTGCTTTGCGGCGGCGGCGAAGGCGCGGCCTGGAAAGCGGAATTACTCGCCTCAACGGGCGCAGAGGTCCGGATTGTCGCGACAAATGCTTCGCAGCGCCTGACGGAGACTGCTCGGCGGCTTTCAATTTCTATCGAGGTGCGGATGTGGCGCGCTGGCGATTTCGACGGAATTGCTTTGGCGTTGCTTGAAACCGAGAGCGACGAGGAGGCGGGCGCCTTTCGCGATATGGCGAAAGCAGCGGGCGCTCCCGTCAACGTAATCGACCGACCCCGTTTCTGCGATTTCAGCTTCGGCGCGATCGTCAACCGTTCACCGCTGGTGATCGGAATCTCGACGGATGGGTCGGCGCCCGTCTTCGGCCAGACGCTTCGGACGCGGATCGAGGCGATATTGCCCGCGAGCCTTGCGAGATGGGCAGGGGCCGCGCGCGACTGGCGCGACCGACTAGCTGGCGCCTCGTTCGCGCGGCGGCGTCGATTCTGGGAGAATTTCGCGGCTCGGGCGCTCGCCAGCGTCGATCGCGCGCCTGAGGAGGCGGATTTCGAAGCGATATCCAGCGAGATCGAAACGTCGCGCGGGCGCGTGCTGATCGTCGGCGCCGGCCCTGGCGATCCGGAATTGCTGACCTTGAAGGCTGTGCGAGCTTTGCAGAGCGCAGACGTGGTGCTGCACGATCGCATGGCCTCGCCGGGCGTACTCGAACTGGCGCGCCGCGAAGCTCGCCGCATCGATGTGGGCAAGCGAGCAGGGCAACCCTCAATGTCGCAGCCGGAGATCACCGCGCTGCTCGTTTCGCTCGCCCTTGAGGGCAAGACGGTGGTGCGGCTCAAAGGCGGCGACCCTAGCGTGTTCGGCCGTGCGAATGAAGAGATCGATGCCGCGCGCGCTGCAGGGCTCGCCGTCACAATCGTGCCTGGCGTCACGACCGCCCTCGCCGCCGCCGCCGAACTTGGGCTTTCGCTCACCGATCGCGATCGAGCGCGCCGCGTGCAGTTCGTCACCGCTCGCGACCCCGACGGTGAATTACCTGATGATCTCGACTGGCGCGCGCTTGCGGACCCGCACGCGACAACCGCGGTCTATATGGGCGCTCGGGGAGTCGCCGGGTTCGTCGCCCACGCGATCACGGCGGGGCTCGATCCAGCGACGCCAGCCCATTTAATCGAAAATGTCAGCCTTGCGAACACAAGCCGGGTGTCGGCGCCAATCGCCGAATTGCCCGCCCGGCTGGTCGCAAGGGCCGGCCCGGCCATTCTTCTTTATGGTTACGCGTTGGAGGCTCGCGCTTGAGCCTGTTCGTCTTTGGTCTCGGTTACACTGCGCGTGCGGTCGTTGCGCGGGGCGGATTTGGCCCTGTTTCAGGCACTGCTCGCACGCGAGAGCCCGTAAAGGCTTGGCTTGGGCGCGGCCTGGAGGCGTTTGTATTCGATGACGCCGTTTTCGACGAGGGCCTGCCGCAAGCGCTCTCGCGGGCAAACGTCATCCTTGTAACCGCGCCGCCGGATGGGCAGGGCGACCCGACGTTGCGCATGTTCTCGCGTGAGATCACAGCGGCGCCGACGCTCGAGCGCATCCTTTATCTATCTACAGTCGGCGTTTATGGCGACGCCGGCGGGGCGTGGGTTGACGAGACGAGCCCGACGCTCGCCGTCACGGCGCGTGCTCGGGCGCGCACCTCAGCCGAGACCGCCTGGCTCGAACTTGGCGACAAGCGCGGCGTGCCCGTCGACGTGCTTCGCCTCGCGGGGATCTACGGTCCCGGTCGCAGTCCGCTCGCAAAAGCGCGGGCGGGAACGGCGCGGCGCGTCATCAAGCCGGGTCAGGTATTCAACCGCATCCATGTCGATGATATCGCTGGCGCTGTAACGGCGCTGGTCTTGCATGCCGGACCTAGCGGAATCTGGAACGTTGCAGACGGGGCGCCCGCGCCACCGCAGGACGTCGTCTCCTACGCCTGCGAACTGCTGGGCCTGAACGCGCCGCCGGAAGAGCCGTTCGAAACCGCTGCTATGTCGCCGATGGCGCGCAGCTTCTATGCCGACAATCGCAGAGTGTCGGCCGATAAGCTTGCAGCGATCGGGTGGGCGCCGTCCTATCCCACGTATCGGGAGGGCTTGCGGAGTTTGCTCGAGACATCGACAGAGGCGCAGGACGAAACGGAGAGGTAGCCGGCGGTTACGGTTTTTCGAACGTGTCTGCGGGTCATATTTTTCGCAGCGAACACGGCGATAGCGCGGGTATGTTACGCAGACGCGAAAGTAGTGATACGCGTGCTTGGCTCTCGCGCTGGATACGATAAATTTGTTTGTGCCGTAAATTTTGGTGCGCGTCAGTTGGCGTTGACCCTATCCGCAACTTGACGACAATGCGTAGGGCTACCCTACTTTGCGCGAAGCCGGCATAGTCGTCGTGAAACGGAGTCGCCGCTTGTCCTACCGCCGCGAAATTATCGCCATGCTGGCCAAGCAGTGCGATCTGAAGAACACCATGATTCTCGAGATCGGTTCAGACGCGCAGCTGGACGGCGCAACAATACTCTCCGAAATGGGCGCGCGGCTGATCATCGCGTCCAATCGCGGCGAGGCCTGGTCGAAGGCGCCAGCCCCGCCTCGAACATTCATCGCGACTGGCGTCGACGGGAGGCAATTGCAGATTGGCTCTGACAGTATTGACGCTGTATTAGGGACGGCGGTTCTCGAACACATTAATGATCTGCCGAGCGCATTCGCCGAATTCAGACGTGTCCTCAGACCTGGCGGCCTGCTCTGCTTGCATGGCGGTCCACTGTGGAGTTGCGGCAAAGGGCACCACGTCTGGGTCGATATTGAAGGCATGAGCTATCGTTTTAACGACGACAAGATCAATCCGGTGCCGCTGTGGGCGCACCTGCGCTATGACGAGCCGGGGTTGCTCGAAGTTCTCGTCAAGGAGAAGTCACTTCCGACGTCGCACGCCGCCGCTATCGCAAAATGGATATTTCGGACCAGCGATCTCAATCGCGTCACCTACGACGCTATCATCGATGCGGCTGGTCTTTCCGGCTTCGATATTATCGAGAAAAAGGAACTGACTTGGCACGAGCCGGACGATCACGTGCTCGACGCCATTGCCCGGCATGGTCACTATGGACGCGGTGAAAGGTTTGATGTCTCCGACGTCCGGCTCGTAATGCGGAAGACAGCCGAGCCCCACGCGCGACACGAAACCGAAGCGGCCTAAGCTCAACCCGAGAAGACGACCGTCTTGCCACGGTTTACCAACACCCGGTCCTCGAGGTGGTAGGCAAGCGCGCGCGCGAGTACGCGGCGTTCGATGTCGCGGCCTTTGCGTACGAGATCCTCGGGGGTATCGCGGTGCGTGATGCGCTCCACGTCTTGTTCGATGATAGGGCCCTCGTCGAGATCGGAGGTGACGAAATGCGCTGTAGCGCCAATCAGCTTCACACCGCGCAAGTGCGCTTGATGGTAAGGCCGCGCGCCCTTGAAGCCAGGCAGGAAAGAGTGGTGGATATTGATGCAGCGCCCAGTGAGCTTAGCGGCTAGTCCGTCCGACAGGATCTGCATGTAACGCGCGAGAACGATCACGTCGGCTCGTGAGCGCTGCACGATCGCCCAGAGCTCGGCCTCCTGTTCCATCTTGGTCTGTCGCGTGACAGGGAGAAAATGAAAGGGAATTTCGCCGAAATCGACGCCGGAATAACTCGCGCGCTCGTAGTTGGCGATGATCGCGACGGGCTCCATCGGTAGCTCGCCGTTTCGCCAGCGATAAAGAAGATCTACCAGGCAATGATCGAACCGGGACACTAACAGCACAACACGCTTCTTATCGGCGGCGGCGCGCATCGACCAAGTCATCGCGAAACGTTCGGCGATATCTGCAAAATTTGCCCGCGTTGCATCAAGATCCGACTGGGGAGCGGAACCGTTAAACACCACGCGCATAAAAAAATTGCCGGTCTCTACGTCGTCGAATTGCTGCGCGTCGAGGATGTTAAAGCCACCTTCAAACAATGCGGTGGAAACAGTAGCGACAATGCCCGGCCTGTTGGCGCAGGAGAGTGTAAGAATGTGTCGCGCCGCCGACATGCCGTCTCCCGGATTTCAGATCTATCCGGAGGTCGGCTAGCGCGGTCACAATGTCAATTGGCGACAGGCGATGGGACGTCAGAAATAATATCTATGACCGTGTGTAATGAAGAGAGGCGCGCTTAACGCGCGACACTTTTGCAATCATCAGGGTTTCGGATAGCTTGAGACACCGTCGACCGCCACGCAACGAAACCCCGAACCATTGGGAGAGTCTTGCGGAATGAATCAACTTTGTCAGTGCATATCATAGGGCGCAGAAAGACCGCTCATAAAACCGCCCGGTTGGCCACAATCTGAGGCGGCACTGAACGAAGCTCCGCATTGTTGCAACGCTAGCTCCACATGCTGCGCTTACGCCGCGCTTGCCGAAAATGCGACGCCGGCGCCAATTGCGGCGACGGCGACGAGGGCTTTGAGCGTCATGCGGATCTGCAGATTTAGTTAAGCCGGTCGCTTAACCTCTACTTCGTTTACGTTGCAGGCCAGGAGCCGGCTTCCAAAATCCGATCACGTACGCGTGACGCTCTTTCCAGGCATTGTCTATCGCTCGCCCCGTTTTACTAGTTGCCAATTGGGAAGCAGCGATAGCCATTTCCGTTCGGCCACACATGGGGTACTGAACCAGCAGGACAGTTCGTGTTGTTAAGTACGGTGCCGCCGCCGTAGTTCGGCTGGACGTCATAGCGACCGGGCGATTCAGCGCGGTAACCACTGTGGTAGCCGGGCGCGCCGTAGTCGGTTTGAGCCTGCGCAAAGCTGACAGGCATAACAAGCGAAGCGCCGAGCGCAGCTAGAGCGAATAAGGATTTCATTGCGAGGTCTCCGTTCGCAGCGGGTCGATTGGCCCGTTGCACTGCACAGTACGTACGCACGGAGCAGGTCGATTATTACCCGTGTTCACGAATCCGTGACAATCAATCGTCGAACCGCTCGCTGGTTCCCTCCTGCCCGCGCGGCGACAGCGCGAAATCAGGCGCAATGGCAGGGCGGCCGGGGTCGCGGAATCGATTGACGATGGGGTAGCGGCGGTCGCGGCCAAAGTTCTTCGGGCCGACCTTAACCCCTGGCGCCGACTGCCGACGCTTGTACTCGGCGAGGTACAGCAGCCGTTCGATCTTTTTTATGGTCTCAGGATCGTATCCCGCCGCGATAATGTCGGCGACGCGCATTTCTTTTTCGACGAGGCTGTTGAGAATGCCGTCAAGCACGGGATAGGGCGGCAACGAGTCTTCGTCCTTCTGGTCCTCACGCAATTCTGCGGACGGCGGCTTGGTCAGGATATCCGGTGGAATGACCACCCCATCCGGTCCCAACGCGCCGGGCGGTTTCCAGGCGTTGCGCAGTGCGCTTAGGCGAAACACCTCCATCTTGTAGAGGTCTTTGATCGGATTGAAGCCGCCGTTCATGTCGCCGTAGAGCGTGGCGTAGCCGACCGACATTTCCGACTTGTTGCCGGTCGTCACCACCATCGCGCCGAATTTGTTGGAGATCGACATCAGGATCAGGCCGCGCGCGCGGCTCTGCACGTTTTCTTCCGTGATGTCGCGCGGTCGACCGGCAAACAGCGGCGCCAGCGCCCGCTCGACGCCCTCGACGGGTTCGGCGATCGGGATCGTGTCGTAGCGGATGCCGAGCGCCAGCGCGCAGGCTTTGGCGTCGCGCAGCGAATCCTGTGAGGTGAAGCGGTAGGGCAGCATGACCGCATGA
>JAYTRP010000278.1:0-5299 GCA_043746145.1 Hyphomicrobiales bacterium
CATCGCTTCACTGCCAGCAAGGCTTGCGAAATGTTACGGGAGCGACGGGATCGTGGGAAAATTGCGATCCTCATCACCGCCGCGCCGAGAATGTCGGAATCATCAGACTAAGCACAGGCTTTGCCGCGCCGCCGCGGCCTCAAATTACGCTAAATGCTCGCCGTTAGGCGTGACGATGTAAACGGCATGGACATCGGGATTCTCGCGCAGTTTTTCCCGTTCTTCGTAGCTGTAGGCCGCATGGACTGGCGCTCCGTGCTGCGCAGCGAACGCCAGCCCTTGTCCTAGTCTGCGGTCATAACAGCAGCCAAGCGACAGCGGCGCGTCGACGCCATTGCCGGCAGGATTGTTTCAAGACTCACCCGACCCAAGCCGACAAGGGCGAAGCCGACCCGCTGGTCTGGAGGCAGGGGCGGTAGGCGTCTCGGGTTGTGCCGCTCGTTGGACCCTACAAAGGGTAAAAGCTTTCCAACGGCGCCTTGTCTACGCTCGGCGTATCGGCAAGATGGTTGCAAGTACAACATCACTTGCTGGCTGATGACTGTTTGGCCCTGCCCGCCGCCGCATAGAGGTTGAGCCGTGAATAAATCCCGAATGCAGACCCGTCGTCGAGAAAACCACCACCCGGCCCCTCGGTTTCGGTCAGGATCTGATTGGCTTGCTGCAGCGTTAGCGATGGGAATGCCGCCGTCAGGAGATAGCCCGCCTCGGGCGCAAGCTGATTTACATCCTTAGTCGCATCGGCGTTTTTGGGATAAACGACCGGCAAGCTGTAAGTCTGGGTAACGGCGTAGAAAGCTTCATTCCGGGCGGGATCATTAAACCGCCCGGTATCCTGCTGGGCGCAGACCTGAATTGTTTCGCCGCAACCCGCCTGTAGGACAGCGGTCACCTCAAAGCGGGCTGCTTTCAGTGCGGCTTGATAGTCGTTGATCACCGGAATTTTCTTTAGCGACCGGCCCATATAGGCGGGGTCGTTGGCTAGCAGATGAGCCAGATCGTAGGTGGCGAGGGTTCGACCAGCAATGACATCCATGGCGTAGTGCGCGCCCATGAGGATGCGGTCGTCGCCATATTCGGCAGCCCGCGCGATCATCTGTTGATAGCGATCGGGGACCAATACGGCGAGGACCAACGAACCCGTATAGCCATAGGTCGTGTGACCGCTGGGGAAAGACGGGCTATCGATCAAATAATGGTTGTACGCCACGTTGTCCGAAAGAGAGTTGAAGAAATCCGGTCCAGCGATTGTGATTGTGGCCGGCTCGGTCTGGAACGGACGCGAATTCCCGTAGCCGTCGGCGCCAGGGCTGCCTGCGGGATGGCCGTAGCTCATGCCGAACACATCGGGGGCGCCGCCGACCTCTTTCAGGATCGCGGCAGCGGCCTCCGATACCGGGGCTTTACCGTCGACAGTCCCATTGGCGAAGAAATACTTTCCCGAACCAGAATCCGACTCCGTTGTCGCGTTGGTGTAAGCGATGAGGTCCGCGACTGCCTGGGATATGCTGGTGAAATGCTGGCGGTCGGTATAGTGGGCTCGCGCCAGATAGGCCGAGCCCAATGCAGTTCCAAGACCATCGGCTAGGTCGGCGAGATTGCCTCCCGTGATGAAGGCGTCTTTGAGCGCCTGCTGTTGCTGTTCAGCAAAAGGCAAAAGAGTTGGTTGGCGAAAGGCGCCGGTCTGAATAGCGCCCGTGATCGCATAATTCGCAGCCAAGGCGGCTTTGCCCGCATCCGTGTTGGGGAGCGCCATCAGCGGCGACAATCCCTTCAGAACGGCCAAATTGGGGGTTGATTGCGCCGCGGCCTGCAAAGGGGTCAGCACGCATGCCGCTACGAGGCCCGCCGTCACCGTGTTAATCCAGTCAGTCCGTTGCAATATTTTCCTCCCCAACATTGATGGCGACGACTCCGGCGATCTCGCCCAACTTGGCCGATAATTTGGCGACGACCAGCGTGTGCGTGCGCGAGCCCGCGCTCTTATGTCGCATTTCGCGCTCGAGCCCAATCAGCGCCGACAAGAGGAAGGCCATGGCGAGTTCGCCAATCTAGACCCGTCCCTGCCCCGCGACTTCTCCAACCCACATCTCAATTCGCCTGCCGAACTCAGCCGGTTCCGAACGCCACAGCCCAAATGTAAGCCGCGAGGCCCGGTGTTACACGAGAAAGCAGTCCAATCGCCTTTAGTGGCGCAAGCTGAAGGAGACGTGTACGATCGGCTGCAAGTCCTAATTCACCTTCTAAGCACCGAGTCACTATCAAAGTCGGCTTTCGGCAATTCTGCTCTAACCCATGCATGACTTATCGCTGTTTCGACGTTGTATGAACAACAGAAACCCAATCATTTCCATGCTTCATTTGTCCTTTGATAATTGCGCCCGCGTGTACGCCAACGTTTTGGCTCCTAGGGCCAACGCGGGAGGCAGCGGCGCGTCAGCGCTGCGACAGTTCGCGCGGGGCCTGTCTCAGTCGGCGGCGCTCGTTGACGCTGCAGTTGGCTACGCCGGCGACAACAGTTGACGGCCGATGCCCACGCCTACGCGGATGCTGTCGAAGGGACTGCCGCCACTCTGTCGTTCCTGTCAGGCGACAGCGAAATGGCGATGCTCATGCGCTCCCATGACTGGTCGGCGACCTCGCTCGGATCGCCTTCGGACTGGACACAGCCGTTGCGCACAATCATTCGCCTGCTGCTGAATACCCGCCACCCCATGTTCGTGTTTTGGGGGCCAAAGCACATTTGCTTCTACAACGACGCCTATAGCGTTTCCATTGGCCCTGAACGGCATCCTGTCTCGCTCGGCCAGCCCGGCCACGAAGTGTGGGCCGAGATTTGGGACACCATCGGCCCGCAGATTGAACAGGTGATGTCGGGAGGCGGCGCGACCTGGCACGAGAACCAACTGGCGCCCATCACGCGGCACGGCCGTCGTGAAGATATGTACTGGACCTATGGTTATTCACCGATCGACGAGCCAAATGCCGCCACGGGTGTGGGCGGTGTGCTTGTTGTTTGCACGGAAACGACCGCGCAAGTGCTCGCGCAGAAGCAGCAGGCGGCACGCGAAGCGGCAAGTCAGGTCGAGCGTCACGGGCTCAACCAGATGTTCGATCAGGCGCCGAGTTTTATCGCAATGCTCAGTGGACCTGAGCATAGGTTTGAGTTGGCGAATCAGGCATATCTGCGTCTGATTGGAAAGCGCGACATATTGGGAAGAACAGTAGCTGAGGTCGTCCCTGAATCGATCGAGCAAGGCTACCTGATTCTGCTCGACCAGGTTTTCAGGTCCGGCGAGGCGTTTGTCTCCAAGGGCGCTAAATTGGTCTTCAATAGCGAGCCCGGCGCCCTATTGAACGAAAGATATCTCGACTTCATTTATCAGCCCGTCAAAAACGATGACGGCGCCGTTACCGGGATTTTCGTCGAAGGCGCCGATGTAACGGATCGCGCTTTGGCAGAGGCCGCTCTTCGCGAACTCAATGAAACTCTCGAGCAGCGCGTCGCGGCCGAAACTAGCGCGCGCATCAAGAGTGAAGCCGCGCTGCGTCATGCGCAGAAGATGGAGGCCGTGGGCCAGCTTACCGGCGGCATCGCGCATGACTTCAACAATATGCTTCAGGCAATAATGGGCGGGATAACACTCGCGCGGCGACGAATTGCTGACGGCAAGTCCGCCAAGGCCGCGATGTTTCTCGATTCCGCATATGGCGCCGCTGAGCGCGCGGCAGTGCTGACGCAGCGATTGCTGGGCTTTGGCCGTCGTCAAGCGCTCGACCCGCAGCCCCTGATCGTAAACGCCTTGATCCGCGGCCTGGAACCGTTGATTCAGCGCACCGTGGGCGCTGCAATCACGGTTGAAGTTCAGATGCAGGACGAATGCTGGCCTGTGCGTACCGACGCCAACCAGTTGGAGAACGCGCTGCTCAACCTCGCGATCAATGCGCGCGACGCTATGCAGGAGAACGGCGGGCGGCTCACCATTCAGACGCTACACGTGGCATTGTCCAAGGCGGAGACACGGGGTTGGGAGGGCGCCGCGCCCGGCGAATACGTTCGCATCACGGTTTCCGACACGGGAACGGGAATGTCCCCCGACGTGCTCGCGCATGCATTCGAGCCGTTCTACACCACCAAACCAAGTGGCAAGGGGACGGGGCTGGGGTTGAGCCAGATAGACGGATTTGTGCGCCAATCGCGCGGCGTCGTCGCATTGGAAAGCACGTTCGGGGTCGGAACCCAGGTTCACTTGTTCCTCGCGCGGTCCCATGATGCGCTAGCCAGCAGGAGAGAGAGCGGGTCGCCGGCGTCACGAAAGCTGTCCGCCCAAGATACGGCGATTGCGGTGTTGTTGGTTGAGGATGAGGCGGCGGTGCGAACAGTCGCCGCTGAAGGCCTTCGAGATCTCGGCTATTGCGTATTGGAAGCGAGCGATGGCCCAGCGGGCCTAAAGGCGTTGCAATTAGCGCTGAGCGGCGCCGAGCGGACTGCAATCAACGTGTTAGTGACCGATGTTGGCCTACCTGGCGGGCTCAATGGACGCCAACTGGCCGATGCAGCTCGCGAGTTGATCCCTGATTTGCCGGTGCTGCTGATCACCGGCTATGCCGGCGACGCGATTGAGGGACAGGGTCGCCTCAGTCCCGGCATGGAGATACTCGCCAAGCCATTTGACATGGAGGCTCTCGCCGGCCGTGTCCAGATAATGATTTCCGACGCTAGGCCGTTAAACGATTGAGATTGAAGACGACATGACAAGCGCTCCTTTCTCGGACGCCGCTCGTCAAAAGCCGGATCGCGTCTGCAGCAGCGACAGCGACCCGATCAATCGACTGGACGTGGGTTGTTTGATGGAAACGCTAAACGCGGACCTTCAGGGCTTAAGACGATAGGGCCCGCTTAATTTGCGGCGCCGCGATCCAAACATCGCGGCCGCAAGCACGACGGGCGGCGATCATTTGCGTCGTACGCACGTCCAGCGCAGGCAAACGCAACCAATCAAGAATTATTCCCAAAGCCGGCGGAAAGCGTGCGAAACTCCGCGTGCTCAGGTTTTCCGTGACGATCCCGGCGTATTTTTGCAAACGCGGCGATCTCTGTCTCATTTTCTGAGGAGACGAAAATGTCTGTCGCCCCGCCGCAAGATGGTCTCGTTGGTTTGGCTCCGGTCGAGCCGCGAAGCACCGTAGGCAAGATGCCCAATTCGCCTCATCAATCCTACGCAGGCTTCATGCAAGGCGCGTCGTACGAGTTGGCGGTGGTCGAATTCGACGATCAGGGGCGCTGCTACAATCGAAA
>JAYTRP010000279.1:0-15621 GCA_043746145.1 Hyphomicrobiales bacterium
GACGTAGCCTGCGTTCGCGAAGGCTATTGAAGTGGAGCGGGGATGTCGGGGTTGGGGCGGCAATGGTGAGCGGCATCGCTTTACTCCGCAGCAAGCGAGTGACCACGCATAGCCACGGCCAGCGCTTGATCGAGATCGTCGATGATGTCGGCAACATGCTCGATGCCGATGCTGAGCCGGATCGTCTCGGGCCCAACGCCGGCGCGCCGCTGCTCCTCGGCGTTCATCTGTCGATGCGTGGTTGAGGCGGGGTGGCAACAGAGCGAGCGCGTGTCGCCGATATTGACGACCCGTTTCACGAGCTTCAACGAGTCATAGAACTCTTTCGCCGCTACGAGACCGCCGCGTACGCCAAAAGTCAGCAACGACGGCGCGCGCCCGCCGAGGTATCTCTGGGCGAGCGTGTAATAGGGGCTGTCGGCGAAGCTCGCGTGCTCGACCCAGGCGACGCGCGGATCGGCCCGCAGGGTCTTCGCCACCAAGCTCGCATTTGCGACATGCCGCTCCATGCGAAGTGACAAAGTTTCAATCCCTTGCAGGATCAGAAACGCACTCATTGGCGCGAGTACAGCGCCGGTGGTTCGTTGATAAACTGAACGCGCACGCGCAATGTAGGCTTGAGCGCCGAAGCGGTCGGCATAGACAAGGCCGTGATAGGATTCGTCCGGTTCCGTGAGCATGGGAAAACGATCCGCGACGGCTCGCCAGTCAAACCGTCCGGCGTCGACGATCGCGCCTCCCATCGCCGCCCCGTGCCCGCCCATAAATTTGGTGAGCGAGTGCACGACGATATCGGCGCCGTAATCGATGGGCCGCAGCAGAATGGGAGTGGCGACCGTGTTGTCGACGATCAGCGGAACGCCCGCGTTATGCGCGACCCGCGCCAGCGCTTCGATGTCGCAGATATTGCCAGCGGGATTGCCCACGGATTCGCAAAAGACAGCGCGTGTCGTTTCGTCGATCTCAGCGGCGACATCGTCAGCGCGATCGCTGCGCGCGAAGCGAGCCTCCACGCCGTTGCGCTTTAGCGTATGAAGCAGAAGCGTATGGGTTGTACCGTAGAGCTGTGGCGGCGCGACGATGCTGCCGCCGCGATCGGCAAGCGTCAGGAAAGCATAGTTGAGAGCCGCCTGCCCCGAAGCGACAGCGAGCGCTGCGACACCGCCTTCGAGCAGCGCAACCCGCTTTTCCAGGATGTCGGAGGTTGGATTCGAAATGCGGCTATAACGATAACCCGGGGCCTCAAGGTTGAACATGGCCGCCGCTTCGTCGGCGCTCTCGAACTCGTAACCCACGTTTTGATAGATCGGGGCTGCTACAGCACGTGTTGCGGGATCGCAGTTAAAACCGCCATGAATGGAGATGGTTTCGCTTCGCATGAACTCGTCTCCACGCGCCCGCGCCATCGCACGACACGTCGAATTGTTATCACGGATTAGCTTGTGCTTTAAGCTATATTAAAATAGCACTCTTTGTTCGACATTTACAATAAACTGCGGGCATAATTCCAGGGTAAGGTTAAGTCGTTTCGTTCAAATTTGTGGAATTAGCTTAATCTATGTTTACTATAGTGACGCTGATTTGAGTTAAAGCCGCTTAAAACTGATGTCTATCGCAAATTGCGGGACGTGAAAATTTACCTTAAGATCGGATGAAGCAAGGCGATATAATTGAACTGCGGTATTGTGCAGGTCTTCGCAAAAGGATTGTTCAACGATGTCACTGCGCGACACGATCCTCAATGAAATTCGCTCCGTGGCCGCCGAGCAGGGTAAGACCTTGCCGCCGCTGAATGACGATCTTCCGCTGCTCGAGTCCGGACTTGACTCCCTCTGCTTCGCCATTCTGGTGAGCCGCCTTGAGGATTTTACGGGAGTTGACCCATTTAACACGGTGGGCCCGGTCACGTTCCCGCAGACGGTCGGCGAATTCATCCGACTGTACGAGCCGCTTCATGTCTGATCCACTGACGCTTCGTTCCCTCATCCGGCGCGCCGGCGCAGGAAACCGCGTTGTGGCGACGCAGGATTACACGCTGCCGCTACAAAGCCTCCAGGCTGGATCTTCGTTTGCAGGAAACGCTGCGGCGTTCCGCGATCGCAGTGTCATTCTGAAGGTTCGCGACATGGCGAAGGCCGCGGCCGCTTTGATTGAGCTCGACGGCTTGGCGCGACGCATTTTCTTGTCGCCCCCGGGCTGGGACGCCGAAAAACTCGCCGCGGCCGCGCAAGACATTGAGGCCGACGCACTCGCCTGCGACGATTATCTCGAGCCGATTCCCTTCCGCTTCGACTTCGTGGCTCCGGTTGAGTGGCCTGTCGCATCGTCAAATTCCTCGCAAGCCGTTTTAGAAACGTCCCCGCAAGCCTCTCTGGAGACGGAGTGGGTGCTGCCGACTTCAGGCACGAGTGGCCGCCCAAAACTCGCGGTGCACAATTTGCGCACGCTGGTCGGTGCGATCGGCCCGGCGTCGCGTCAGGAATGGGCGACATTCTACGACATTCGCCGATATGGCGGCTTACAGATCTTCTTGCGTGCGCTCGCGGGCGAAGGTTCGCTGCAACTTTCAGGAATGGACGAGAGCGCAGAGGCCTTCCTGAACCGAATCTCAGGCGCTAACGTCACGCATATTTCGGGTACGCCGACGCATTGGCGCCGCGTCATGATGAGCGGCGCCGGACGGCGCATCGATCCTGGCTATGTCCGACTGTCGGGCGAAATCGCTGACGACGCGGCGCTGCAAGGGCTTGCGGAGCTATATCCTCGCGCGCGGGTTGAACATGCCTACGCATCGACAGAGGCAGGCGTCGTATTCACGGTCGGCGACGGCCACGCTGGCTTTCCCGCCGACCTGCTCGATCGTCGCGGCGATATCGAAATGAAAGTTGTCGACGGGGCTTTGCGTGTTCGCTCCCCCCGACGCGCGCTGCGCCTAATCGGCGAGGATGCGCCGCGGCTTGTCGACGAAGACGGATTCGTCGACACGGGCGACATGATTGAACAGCGCGGCGAACGTTGCCTGTTCGTTGGACGACGTGGAGGAATTATCAATATCGGCGGCGCCAAGGCGCATCCCGAGGAGATCGAGGCCGCGCTCAACGCCCACGAGGCGGTCAGCGCAAGTCGCGCTTTTGCGCGCAAGAACCCAATTACGGGCGCGTTGGTCATGGCCGACGTAGTGCTGCGCGTTGACCCCTTGCGCGAAGGCGAACCCGTGCGCGAAGGCCTCAACCAGGACATTCTCGCGTTCTGCCGGGCGCGGCTGCCGGCGTATATGGTTCCCGTCCGGCTGCGCTTCGTTTCGGATCTGCCGATGACGGATGCAGGAAAGATGGTTCGGCATGGATAGCGTCGTAGTCACCGGAGGCAGTCGCGGCCTCGGGCTCGCGATTGCGACGCGGCTCGCGCGCGAGGGATATCGCGTGATCGCGGTTGCGCGCCGATGCTCGGAAGATCTCGAAATGGCGATGACGGAGGCGCGCGGCGGCATAGTCTTCTCCGCCTTCGATCTCTCGGAGACCGCCGCGATCGCGGCCTTCGTACGCGATTTGCGGACGCGGTTCGGACCCATTTACGGACTTGTCAATAATGCGGGTATCGGCGGCGAACGGTTGCTGGCCAACATGCCTGACTCCGAAATCGAGTCGCTGATCCAGTTAAACACGCTGTCGCCGATCCTGGTCAGCAAATATATCGTGCGCGGCATGATGGCGAGCGGGCGTGGTCGCGTCATCAATGTCAGCTCGATTGTTGCTACGACGGGTTTTTCCGGTCTATCGGTTTATGCGGCGACGAAAGCCTCTCTGGTCGGCTTTACACGCTCGTTGTCTCGGGAAGTTGGCCGCGTGGGCATCACGGTCAACGCGATCGCGCCCGGCTTCATAGATACCGAATTGACCAAGAGCATGAGCCCGACCGATCACGAGCGCGTTTCCGCCCGCAGCGCGCTCAAACGCCTCGCCGAAGCGGAAGACGTCGCGGGCATGGCGGCATATTTGATGGGCGAAGGCGGCCGCAACATCACGGGTTCAGTCATCACGATCGACGCAGGCGGCACGGCTTAGTTCGCAGTGGCTGACTCATGGCAGGGCTGGTATGCTTAGGCAGTCGGGTAAGCGCTAGGTCCAAAGCTGTCTGTTCCGTCATGGCCGGCCTTATTATTCGTGCCGGAGATATGGCTTACGACCGTCCACGCAGCGTCGCCAGCATTCCCCCTTGAGGCAGTCAACCGGCCAGACCGGGACAAGCCCGGCCGTGAACATTGAGACGGCTACAGTCAACCAAGCGGAATGGCGCCCAACACCGCTCCTCAGCTGCTCGTCATTTAACGCTGTCCCAATCGATCGGCATATCCCTTGCGCCTGGAGTAGTTCAGGTGCGTTGAAGCGTGCCGCAATGGGACGACGTCTCGAAATGGCGCGAGTACAACTCGAACTAGTCAATCCTGGACCGCATTTTAAACACCCGAGCGCACCCGTGCGGCCGGACGTGCGACGCCGGGCAAACTCCAGTGCGCGGCGGAGGCGCAAGCTCGGACCGGCCGGGTTTGGTTGCATGGCGGCGACGGCGGACATAATCGCAATCGTCGTTGCCGCGGTCATCTCCGGCGCCATCGACAATCTGGCCACGGTAGGCGCAATCAGAGGCGTAGCAACTGCGACCGCGGTTGGACTCGTGGTTGCGATGTTGATCGTGCTCGTCTCCGTTCAAGCTGGCGGCTACGCGCAACGCAACTATTTCTCGATGAAAGGCCAAGCGTCTCGAGTTTTCGGATTGTGGAACTGGACATTCCTTGCGGCGCTTGCGGCTGGATTCGCCACGCGTGCGGCCAGCGACTTTCCTCGCGGCGCGATCGGCATATTCTACCTCTCAGGCTTGCTCTTGATCGTCGTCGCGCGCTGGGGAATTGTGCGAGTGCAGGCGCAGTTGCGCCGCGTGCGTTTCGCCCTGCCGCGCCGCGTCGTCGCTGTAGGTTTCGAGAACGAGCTCAATCATCTTCATGCGCGCGTCGGAAGCGAAGAGGAAGGCGTCGAGATTGTCTCCATGTTTGCATTGCGTCAGAACGACGCTTACTTCTCCGACGATCTCACGCTTGCTTGCGCCGCTGTGCGATGGCAGCGGCCCGATGATGTATTTATCGCCCTACCCTGGTCGCGACCTGACCTTATCGAGGCTAGTCTCGATGTGCTGGTCCGGTTGCCAACCGAGGTTCATCTGCTGGTTGAGGGGTTTATTGATCGATTTGGTGAAGCGCATATCGCGCGGGTCGGGTCAGCCTCGGGGATAACCGTAAAGCGTGCGCCCCTGACGATCCTCGATCGGCTGGGGAAACGCATATTTGATATCGCGACTGCAGCCCTGGCGCTGGCTTTGCTTGCCCCTCTGCTGGCCGTCGTCGCCGTGTTGATCCGTTTTGAGGGTCCAGGACCGGTGATGTTTCGACAGACCCGCTACGGCTTCAACCAGGAACCATTCCGCATTTTTAAATTCCGCTCGATGCGTACAATGGAAGATGGCGCTAACGTTGTGCAGGCGACGCGCAACGACGCGCGCGTGACCCGAATCGGAGCCTTTCTAAGACGCAGCAGCATCGACGAATTGCCGCAATTGCTCAACGTTCTCCGCGGCGACATGTCGATGGTCGGCCCACGCCCGCATGCGATGGCGCATGATCAGCTTTATGTCGACAAGCTCGCCCGTTACGCGCGCCGGCATAACGTCAAGCCCGGCATCACCGGTTGGGCGCAGGTGCGTGGCCATCGCGGTGAGATCGCCCATGATGCGGGCATGCAAGCGCGGCTCGAACACGACCTTTATTACATAGACAACTGGTCGCTTTGGTTGGACATCAAGATCATCATGCTGACGGTGTTCTCGCGCAAAGCTCGCGCGAACGCCTACTGAAATCAGCGCGAGACGACGAGCTTTTCGATTAGGTCGACGAAGACGCCGGGCGCATCGCGATGGATGCTGTGCCCGACATCGTCAATGCTGGTGACGCTGGCGTCGCCCACATCCGCACGCAGCCGCCGCTGGTCCGGTTCCGGAACGAAACGGCTCTCCCGCGGAAGAACCCAAAGCGTGGGTTGTTTGGCCGCAACCTCTGCGGCCCGCGGCCTGAGATCCCACGGCGCATTGCCGGCGAAGGCGGACCTCGCGTCGTCGAAACGTATTTGCTCCATCGACACCAGCTTCCATGCCGCATCCAACCGCGACCATTTTGGGTTAAGGGCGCGTAGACCCTCGATATCCCGCGGCAGGTTGGCCTCGTCCCAATTGAGCATCGCCGTCGGCGTCGCCTGATCAGCGAAATACGAGACCGGGTCCTCCAGCAGCAACGCACGAGGGCGAAAGACGCCTTCGAGAACTGCGATCTGCGCGAGATACCCGCCGAAGGAATGGCCGATCAACAGGTCGGGCTCGGCCGGGACGACTGCGGCGAGATCAGCAATTAGCGCACGTGTTGAAAAGTCGCCGTCGCCTCGCGGACTTTCGCCGTGGCCGCGCATCTCCGGCGCCAGCACGCGCCAACCTCGCGCCGCCAGCAGTCTCGCCGGCGTCGTCCAGGCGCCGGCGTTGGCGGTGATGCCATGTAGCGCGACAACCGTCCTGCTCGCTGCCGGATCGCCCCAGCGCATGACGTTGAGAGGAGCAATCATCGCATGCGCCCCGCCCACTCGACCATCTGGCGCCACAACACCGCGTAACCAGCCCATTCGACAAAGCCCGGCGGCACCCAATGTGGTCCGCAATCCGAGGCGAAGGCGAGACCACGCCCACGGCCATGTTCCCCCGCGACAACAAGCGGATCGTCGCCAACCTTCGCGACCAATTCAGCGCCCGGCTTGGCGGTAACCCTGTTATAGCCGAGCAGATCTGGCCACGATTCTGGCAACCCCGCGACGATCGGATGGTCGACGAGTACGACCCGCGGCGTTACGCCCTGCGGCGTCTCACAACGGTCGTCAACCAGTCCAATGTCTACCGGCAGCGCCTGTTCGACCGGCGTGCCATGATAGCGCGCCTTGCCGTCGATCCCCTGAAACGTCAGGTAGCCGCCGACCATGATTAATCCACCGCCCTGCCGCACATAGGCTTCTAGCGCGTCGAGACGGTTCGGCAGCGCCTTGAAGCGCGAGAATGTATCGGGATGGATCAGCAACGTATTGGCGCCGATGTCGCTGAGAATGACGCAACAATAGGCGTTCAGCGCCTCGACGGTCGAGGGAAACTCGCGCGCTGCGATATGCGACGGCATGTAATGCACGTCGAAACCGCCAGCCAGCAGGGCGTCGCGCAGCCAAACAACCCCCTCCGCATATTCCGTGGTCGTGAAACTATCGAACCCTTTCTGATGAATGCTATGAGTCGTCCAAGACTCTCCAGCGATTAGAACTCGGCGCGAACCTACCATGACGCGTCTCCTGTTTTCGATAGACTGATGCGCGCAATCGCGCTCACAAAAGCGCGCCGCGTCGCCTCGACTTCAAAGTCCACGACCACGTCGCAATTTGCAGGTTGGGCGGGCGGAGTCGTTGAAACGCTTGTCGCCTGGGTTGTCTAACATAAATTATTGTACGCGCGCGGCGCCGGCGTGATCGTCAGCCTAATGCGCCTCTCCCGATAACAGAGCGCGCTGTTCCCTGAACCTGATCTTGATGTGCTTGGTCTCGCGAAACGCCATCAGCCCTTCGGGTCCGAGTTCGCGGCCAACCCCTGACAGTTTCCACCCGCCAAACGGAGCTTGCAATTCGGTCGTGTCGTTGATGTTCACACCAACCGCGCCAAATTCCAATCGCTCGGCGAAACGCCACGCCCGCTCGAGGTCGCGGGAAAAGACATAGGCGGCGAGGCCGTAAGGCAGCGCATTGGCGACCGCCAGCGCCGCCTCGTCGTCGCGAACGCGGCGCACGCCAGTCACGGGACCGTAGCTCTCTTCAGTCATGACTAGGGAGCCGTCGGGCGCGTCGTCAATCAAAGTCGGTTCAAAAAAATAGCCGCGCGCGAGATCCCCCGCCTCCGCACGAGCCCCGCCGACGACGACGCGGCCACCTCGGTGGACGGCGTCGCTGATGTGGCGCTCGATTCGTTCACGCCCGGATGCGAGCAGCATCGGCCCGTATTGAACGCCGGGCTCTACGCCGTGACCGAGCCGTATTTTTTTCGCCTCCGCGACGGTGGCCTCGATAAACGCGTCATGCACGGAATCCGCAACCAGGATACGGTTCACTGCGATGCAAATCTGGCCCATGTTCGAAAACGAGCGACGCGCGGCGGCGCTCGCGGCTTCCGCGACATCGGCGTCGGCAAGCACGATGAAAGGGCACTGGCCGCCGAGCTCAAGCGTATATCGCTTCAGTGTGTCGGCGCCGGCGCGCATGATTGATTGTCCCGCAGCCGTCGAGGCGGTCGCGGTGATCATGCGCACGAGCGGATGGGCGGCGAGCGCTGCGCCGGCCTCGAGTCCCGTGCCTGGCAAATCGTTGAGCACGCCGGGGGGAAGCCCCGCTTCCTCGAAACATTTGACCAATTCAGCAATCGCCAACGGCGTCTCGTGCGGCGGCTTGACAACCAGCGTGCAACCAGCGGCGAGCGCCGGACCGATCTTCCAGGCGTAAATGTCGACCGGGTAATTCCACGGCGTGATGGCGCCGACCACGCCGACCGGCGACGAGACCACCAAGCTGCGCACATCGGCGCGCGACGAGGCGCGGATGGAGCCGCCGAGCCGGCGTCCTTCCTCAGCGAAATAGCGGATCACCTCGACGCCAAAGCGGATCTCCTTCTCCGCGTCGGGAATTGGTTTACCCTGTTCGCGCGTCAGCAGATCGGCAATCGCCGCCACACGCGCTTCAATCAACGAGGCCGCGCGATGCAGAATGCGCGCGCGATCGTCGGCATGAGTGGCCGACCACATCGGCAGCGCCTTGTGCGCCGCCTTGACCGCACGATCAATATCGGCGGCGCTCGCCAGATCCGTCAGTCCGACGGGATCGCCGGTCGCCGGGTCGTTTATGGCGTGACGGCCGCCCGAACCGGCAACCCAGGCGCCGTCGATGTAGAGAGTTCGCTCGCGCATTTATGCTCCGTCGTCAGTTTTCAGCGCGCCCGGAGACGGCGCCAGAGTTCATCGTAATTGAGGTCGTTGGCCGCATTGGCGTTGGCCTTGTCCGATGTGTTCGGGTTGACCATCACCATCGGCTTTACGCCGCGCGCGACCAACTTCTCCGCCGTCGCGGCGACAATCGCCTGCGCGATCGCGATCGTGACGCTGGTCGACATGGCGCCGACGGGCGCGTCCAGACCTTCGATGCGGATCGCTGCGTCGGCCAGCGGAGCGCCCGTGTCAATCACGACATCGGCGACTTCATACAGCCTTTTGCCCGAGGAGTGACGCGACGGACTGGCGGAGGAATGGGGACGCGACGTGACGCCGATCACTTTCATCCCCGCCTCCTTCGCGCCGAGCGCGACGTCGAGGATGACGGCGTTGACGCCGGAATGCGAGAACAGGATCATGGTGTCCTCGGCGTCGAGCTGATGCGAGCGCAGAATCGCGCGTCCGTATCCTTCGACCGCATGGATAAAGCGGTATTGCCGCGCGCCCATATCGCCCCAGACCCGATGAAACGAGATCATCGTGCTCTCGACGATTGGGCGAAAACCCACGATCGTGCCGGTGCGCGGAAACATTTCGATCGCCGGCAGCGCGCCGTGCCCGGTGCCGAAGGCGAACGCAAGCTTGCCCTTCGCGATTGACTCGGCTGAGATCTCAGCGGCTTGCTCGATGGCGAGATTTTGCGTCGTCCGCACCAGCTCCAACCGCTCGGCGAGGCCGCTGAAGTAGCGATCAACCACATCGCTCATGCTGCTTCTCCTTGCTGGCGCCCGACGAGCGCGTCGAGCGCGATCTCAAACATTTCACGTTCCTGGGTGGCGAGTTCGGCGGCGCCGATCGTCGCCTGTGTCAGTCCGTCAACCGTGCCCAGGCACAGGCTCGACGCGCGAGCGCCGAGCAGTCGCGCGGCGACCAGCAGCGTCGCGGTTTCCATGTCGGTCGCGATCAACTTCATTCGCTCGATCTCAGCGCGATGCGCGTCGATCATCTGCTTCTGCCCTTGCGAAAGCGCGAACATCTCGGTGTAGAAGCCGTCATAGGTTCCAATCACGCCTGCGTGCCATTTGGCGCCGCGTTTGACGAGCGTCGCCCGCAAGGCCGCGTTGAGATCGAAGTCGGCGGCAGCGGGGTAGCCGAGCGGCGCGTAGGTCAATGATGTGCCCTCGCCGCGAAAGCCTGCGTCGGCGAGCACGAACTCGCCAAGGCGCGCCGGCGGCATGACCATCGCGGTGCCAATGCGCAGGAAGCATCGCACGCCGAGGTCGAACAACTCGTGTAGGACGATAGCCGCAATCGGGGCGCCCATGCCAAAGGCGGACACTGTGATGCGCTTGCCGCCGCGCATTCCCGTGACGGTGCGTAGTCCGCGATTTTCCTCGACGAAATGCGGCGATTCAAGATGTTCGGCGATGCGGTCGATGCGCGCGCGATCGCCAACCAGGATCGCCGCCTCGCCCACTTCATCCTGGCGTGCGCCGATATACCAAGCCTTGCGAATGTCCGTCATGCCTTCTCCTCTGGCGCCACGCGCACCTTGAGCATCGCACGCGCGGCGCGCGCTCCACTCACAACCGCGGCGGCTGCGTTCTCTCCGGATATCAAGGCGGCGAGAAAGCCGCCCAGAAATGTATCGCCCGCGCCTGTCGTATCCTCGACCGCAAGCGGTTGTATGGCGAAGGCCTCGACTACGCCTTCGCGCGTCAGCACGACCCCGTCTTCGCCGCGCGTCTCGACCAACCATTGGCCTGGACGCGGCGACGTGGCGGCCCGCGCCTGCGCGGCGAAGTCCGCCTCGCGGCGGCTGAAGGATACGATGTCGGCGCGAGCGGCAATCGCGGCGGCGAGATCGGGCGGCACCGCGCGCGCGTCGGCTTTTACGGCCCATACCAGTTTTGCATCAGGACGCATCGCGGCGAGCGCGGCAAATGTGACGTCGGTTGGACCAACCGTCAAACAAACCCAGTCCGCGTTAGCGAGCATGTCGCGCTGATGCGCGTTCAGTGCTGTGCCCGTAAGCCCCGGGTCGTAGAAACAATGGCAGCCGCCATCGGGTTGGTAGGCGAGCACGCAGACTGGCGTGCGTCCCGGCAGTATAGCTATGCCCTGCGTGCTGACCCGCTGCGCGGTGAGCGCTTCGAGATAACGCTGGCCGTCGGCGTCCTGACCAATCCACGATATTGGCGCGGCGTCAGCGACGCCGCCCGCGACGAGCGCGGCGGCTACATAGGCGGGCGAGCCGCCCAGGCGCGGCCATTGCGCGGGGCGCGAAAGGATTGTCGCCGTTTCATCGGCCTTCGCGGCGCGATCGAGACGGACCGCGTAGTCGAGGCTGGCGTAACCTGTGACGACGATCGAGGTCACGCGAGCATCTCTATCGCGGTAGCGACGGGAACCACGCGACCGATGTAGCGCTCAATATCTTCGAGACTCGCGGCCGCGAGATGAGGGCGGTTGGAATTGGTCGCCTCGCGCGGAACGACGACATCGAAGCCATTGGCGAAGGCGTCTTGCGCGGTGGCGCGAATGCAGACATTCGCCTTCACGCCCGCGATGACCACACGCTCGATCTTCTGCTCGTGAAGGAACAGCGCGAGGTCGGTTGCAAAGAACGCGCTGTAGCGGCGCTTGCGGATCAGGATTTCGCGTGCCCCGACCGGCTCGAAGCCAGGGAAGATCGTGGCGTCGAGATCGCCGATGAAATGATGACGCGGCAGCTTGCGCCATTCGTAATCGTCAAAACCGGGATAGTGCTGCTCGACAGCATGCGCGACGATGCGCTCCGTCGCGCGAGCCGCTTCAAGCAGGCGACGGATCGGCTCAAGCGCCTCGGCGGCTTGCGTATAAAAGTTGGGCATGCCTTCGAGGAAGAACGAGTTGGTGACGTCAACCACGATCAGCGCGGTCGCGGGTTGAATGGATGTCAAAGGGTCACTCCTTTTGCCCGGGCGCGGTCGGCGACGCCTAGGCCAACCAGCACGATCACGACAATCACGTAGGGCAAAGTCTGTACAAGTTCGGCGGGAACGCCACGGCCTTGCAAGCGGATCTGCGCGGCGTCGAACAAGCCGAACAGCAGTGCGCCAACTGCCGTGCGCAGCGGCGAAGTCCGGCCGAAGTAGAACGCAGCCAGCGCGATGAAACCGCGCCCGCCTGTCAGCCCTTCGTTGAACAAGCCGACTACGCCAATTGACAGATGCGCGCCGGCAAGGCCCGCCAGCGCGCCCGCAAAGGCGGTCGAGGCGTCGCGGATGTTGAGCGGTTTCAGGCCTACGGCGCGCACGGTGGCCTCAGCCGCGCCGGTCGCGCGCAGACGCAAGCCCAGTCGCGTGCGGTGTAGCGCAAACGTTGTGACCGGAACGAGCGCCCAAGCAAACCAGGTGAGCCCGTCCTGACCCGAGAGCACCGCGCCGAGGATGGGAATCTGATCTACACCGGGAATGACGAGGTGCGGCAGCATCGCGACGCCGGGTGGATTGAACGTGCCGGAAACGCCGTGCGCGGCCTTCAACCAGAAGCGCACGAGGCCGGCGACCGCAATGTTGAAACCGAGGCCGACGATGATCTCGTTGGCGGACAATCTCGTGATGACGAGGCTCATCGCCAGCCCCAGCACTGCGCCGATCGCCGCCGCTGCAATCAGCGCGAGCGCGACGCCGCCGGTCGCCGCGGAAACTATCACCGCCGCGAGTGCGCCCGCGAGCATCATCGATTCAAGACCGATATTGACGATCCCGGCGATACGATTGACAAGACCGCCGATCGCCGCAAGCAGGATCGGCGTCGTCATCAGCAGCGCGGCGCGCAGGAAATCGTCAATCACGCGCGAAGTTCCCCGGCGCGAGCGAAACGAAACTTTGCGACCGCGAAGATCATCACGGCGCCTTGCAGGATTTCCACAATTTCGATCGGCACGTCGCTGAAAAGCTGGATGGTCGCGCCGGCCGAGGATAGCGCGCCAAACAGGATAGCGCCGAGCACGACGCCCATGGCGGAATTGCGGCCAAGCAGCGCAATCGCGATTCCCGTGAAGCCGTAGCCGGGCGAGAACCCCGAGACGAAGCGATGCACGAGGCCAAGCGCGTGAATGGCGCCCGCCAAGCCGCTGATCGCGCCGGAAGCGACCATCATGCGGACATAGGTGGCGGAGACGTCGATCCCGACCGCGCGGCTGAAGCGAGGGTTGAGGCCGACGAGGCGCGACTGGAATCCAGCGACGGCGCGGCGATTCCAAAAACCGTAAAGCACGACCAGCGCGAGGCTGATCACGAAGCCAAGGCCGACCTCGCTCGGGGGCATGAAACGCGGCAGTTCAGCGGCGGCCGAGATCGGCGGCGTTGCGGAATTGGCCGAACCTCGCGCAAGCAGCGGGCCGTTGACCAACCAGCTCGTCAGCGCGATTGCGATGAAGTTGAACATCAGCGTCGTGACGACCTCATCGACGCCAAGTTTTGCCCGCGCCAGACCGGGACCGAGCAACCAGAGGCCGCCAACCGCCGCGCCTGCCGCCAACGCGAACAGGATCAGCAGAGGCGAGGGCCAATCGCCGAGCGCGTAACCGATGATCGCTGAAACCAGACCTCCAAGGTAAAAGGAGCCCTCCGCGCCGACATTGAAGACACCGGACCGGAACGCGACGGCGGCGGCGAGGCCCATCAACAACAACGGCGTAGCGGCGGTCAGGGTCGACGCGATCCGCGTTTTGCCGCCAAACGCCTCGGCGATCATCAAGCGATAGACGGCGATCGGATCGTAGCCGGTCGCCAGCAAAACAATAGCGCCGATCACCGCCGCAATCACGAACGGCGCGACCGCGCCAGCCGCGCGTCTCACTAACGGCGCGAACGCGGCGCCTGCCGGGGTGGTCGAGGCGATCGTCACGCCGCCTTCTCGCCAAGCATCAACCGGCCTACCCGCTCCGCCGTTGCCTCGCTGCGCGCCAGTTCGCCAACGATCGCGCCGCCATAGAGGGCGACGATGCGGTCGGAGAGCGCAAGAATTTCGTCGAGTTCCTCCGAGATCAGCAATACCGCGCCGCCCCGATCGCGAAAGGCGGCAATCTCGCCATGGATGAAGGCGATGCCCGCGATGTCGACGCCGCGGGTTGGTTGTGCGGCGATCAGCAGCTTGGGCTGGCGATCGAGTTCTCGCGCCATTACGACGCGTTGTTGATTGCCGCCGGAGAGGCTGCCGATTGCGTCGGCAAGGCTGCGATAACGCACGGAATGCCCGCTCAATACCTTCTTGGCTTGCGTGTCGATCCCGCGCGATAAAAGCCAGCCCCTTCGCGAAAAGGGCGCCAGCGCCTCCCGGCCCGCGATGAAATTGTCGCGCACGGACGCCGTGAGGCACAGTCCTTCCGCCGCGCGGTCGGCGCTGACATAGCCGATGCCGGCGTTGCGGAATGCGCCGGTGACCGCGCCGGCGAGATCGACGCCGGAAATCCGGATTTCCCCCGCCGTGGGGGGCCGGAGACCGGCGAGACATTCGACGAGTTCGCCCTCGCCATTGCCGGCCACTGCGGCGATGCCGACGATCTCGCCCTCGTGCAGATCGAGGTCGATGGGGCCGAGACGCGGGATGCCGCGATAGTCGCGCGCGGTGAGGCCGCGAACGCGCATGAGCGGACGGCCTCGCGGCGCGCGACCCTCGAGCCGCGGCTGTGCTAGCGGTTCACCAACAAGCAGACTGGCAAGCTCACGCTTGTTTGTTTGCGCCGGCGTCGTGGCCGCGACTACCCTGCCCGCCCGCATGACGGTGATGGCGTCGGCGACCGCCATCACCTCGCCGAGCTTGTGGGTGACGAACAGGATGGTGCGCCCCTCCGCCTTGAGACGCTGCATCAACATAAGTAGTTCGACGACCTGCGCAGGCGCGAGCACCGCGGTCGGCTCGTCCAGGATCAGCACATCCGCGCCGCGATATAGCAGGCGTAAAATCTCGATAATCTGCCTGACATGCACGGGCGCGTCGCCCGCCAGCATGTTCCAATCAACTTTGACGCCGGCGATTGCGGCGAGACGCTCCGCCTCGACGCGGGCGGCGGCGAAATCGAGCAGACCGCCTAGCTTGGTCGGCTCGCGCGCGAGGATTAGATTTTCCAGCAGCGTCAGCGGCGGCGCCAGCATGAATTCCTGATGCACCATGCCGATGCCTTGTGCGTAGGCCGCGCGGGGGCTTGAAAGCCGCGCGGCCTCGTCGTTCAGTATTATCGTTCCCTCATTCGGTTGGTCGACGCCTTGCAGGATGCGCATCAGCGTTGACTTTCCGGCGCCGTTGCCGCCGACGATCGCATGGATCGTGGCGGGCGGGACGGCGATATTGACGCCGTCATTGGCGACGATCGGCCCAAAGCGGCGAGTCAACGCGCGTGCGCCGATCCGAACCGATACAGGCCGAGGTTTGATCACTTGAAGAAGTCCGGATAGCCCTGGCTGACCGCGTCCCAGACCTTGATGTCGCCGGAGAGGATCTTCTTCTTGAGATCGTCAACCCTGGCGAGATCG
>JAYTRP010000280.1:0-5292 GCA_043746145.1 Hyphomicrobiales bacterium
TTTGATTTTGGCAAACTCCAAGTCCCCGCAACCCTTCCGGACATCGGGTTTTCCGGCGTTCGAATTACCTCGGGTGGAGGCGCCGAGGGCTGGAGCGACATGGCGCTCTTCCAGGGCGCGACCTTCTTTCGCAGCCTCGCCAAGGGCCAAGTCTACGGGGTCACGGCGCGCGGGCTTTCAATCCGCACCGGTGACCCTCAGGGCGAGGAATTCCCGATCTTCCGCGGGCTCTGGATCGAACGCCCAGGTCCGGCCGCGGACTCGCTGGTGATCCATGCGTTGCTCGATTCGGCCAGCCTCACGGGCGCCTATCGGTTTACCTTGCGCACGCACGAGGCAACTATCATCGACACCGAGCTGACGCTGTTCGCACGCGCGGCGATTGATCATCTCGGTCTGGGGGCCATGTCGGCGAGCTATCTCTCCGGTCCACTCGATCATCACCGCGTCGACGACATTCGCCCCCAGGTTCACGAAGTCAGCGGTTTGCAAATGCTGACGGGCGTAGGCGAATGGCTTTGGCGCCCCGTCGCCAATCGCGATTCGCTACAGGTATCCGGGTTTGCAGATAAAAGCCCACGCGGTTTTGGTCTCCTGCAACGCAATCGCAGCTTTGAGAGTTTTGGCGACGATGAGGCGCATTGGGAAATTCGTCCCTCGCTCTGGATCGAGCCAATTGGAGAATGGCGCGACGGCCAATTCGTTCTGATCGAGATCCCCTCCGATTCGGAAAACAACAACAACATCATCGTGCAATGGCGTCCCAACGTCGCGCTCGCGCCGGGACAGTCGGTGTCGTTCGCCTACCGCCAGTTCTGGTGCTGGACGCCTCCCGCGCGTCCGGACCTGGCGATTGCAACCTCTTCGCGAATGGGTCGGATCGGCAAGCGGCGCCGATTTGCAGTCGAGTTCACCGCTGACGCGTTCGCCGACGCGCGCGTGGCTGCAGAGGCGGCGGCTGAAATTTCGGCCAGTCCCGGACAGATCGCCAGCTATAAGATCTATCCCTACAAAGAGCGTAAAGTTGTTCGCGTGGTCTTTGACCTCGACCCTGGATCAGAAAGCTTTTCGGAGTTACGACTTGTGTTAAAGGCCCAGAACAAGCCCGTTAGCGAGACCTGGCTCTTTAGATGGACAGCCTGACTTCGATAGATGATTTGGAAAGCATCGCCAAAGCGGTTGCGCCAATAAGCGGTCCAGCCCCGGCGCCGGCTATGCCGCGTGAGGCGCCGCTAGCGATGCCGGTGCAATCGCTGCGGAGGTTCTCCCGATCTAGTCGCCGCGCCTGGATCGACCCTGTACGCGCTCGCCCGCCATGGCTGTCTCGGCTGGTCGTGTTCGGCGGCGCGTGCGCGCTGACGGCCTATGGCGCCCGCGAAATGTACGGAGTTGTCAGCATCGGCGAGGTCACGGCGCTCGAATGGGCGCTGGTCGTCCTGTTCGTGCTGACCTTCTCCTGGATTGCGATCTCCTTCTTCATCGGCGTGGTCGGCTTTTTCTGGCTGTTGTTTCGCGCGCCGCGGTTCGGCCCGCTGCCGAAGGCGCTCAACGTCAAGACGGCGATCGTGATGCCGATCTACAACGAAGCGCCGTCGCGCGTATTCGCGGCGCTGCAGGCGATCGTCGAGGACATCGAATCGGCCGGCCACGCTGATAGTTTCGACTTCTTCCTGCTTTCCGACACGACCAATCCCGACGTCTGGGTGGCCGAAGAACGCGCGCTGCTCGCCATGCGCCCGCGTGTTCCAAATTCCCGCATCTACTACCGCCGACGTCGCCGTAACGTCAGCCGCAAGGCAGGCAACATCGGCGATTTCGTCACTCGCTGGGGCGCCGCCTATCCGCAAATGGTGGTGCTCGACGCAGACAGTCTGATGACCGCGGATTCGATCGTCCGTCTTGCGGCGGCGATGGAGAACGACCCGGACGCCGGGATAATTCAGACGTTGCCGCAGATCGTCAACCGCAACACGCTGTTTGCGCGCGTGCAACAATTTGCCGCTCGGGTCGCGGGACCCGTGCTCGCGTCGGGACTGAGCGCCTGGTCGGGGCGTGACGGCAATTACTGGGGTCACAACGCGATCATTCGCACCCGCGCGTTTGCCGATCATTGCGGCATGCCTGATTTAGCAGGTCGTCCGCCGTTCGGCGGGCACATCCTGAGCCACGATTTCGTCGAGGCGGCACTGATCCGCCGTGCGGGATGGGCGGTCTACATGCTGCCAACTCTAGGGGGCAGCTTTGAGGAGAGCCCGCCTTCGCTGATTGACCTTTCCACGCGCGACCGGCGATGGTGCCAGGGCAATCTGCAACATGTTCGCGTGGTGAGAGGCAAGGGCTTTGTCTGGCCGACCCGGCAACATTTCATCAACGGGATAATGGGATATCTGACCTCGCCGCTCTGGATGGCGCAACTCGTCATCGGAATCGTGCTGGTGTTGCAATCAAAGTTCATCCGGCCGGAATATTTCACCACGGACTTCTCGTTGTTCCCGGCTTGGCCAAAATTCGACTACGAGCGCGCGCTGCGTCTGTTCGAAATGACGATTGGCATTCTGCTGGCGCCAAAGCTATTTGGCATGATCGCGGCGGCTATTGACCCAACGACCCGACGCGGCTGTGGCGGAATCGTGCGGCTGGTGATTTCCACATTGTTGGAAATTTTGGTGTCGGCGGCGATCGCGCCGATTATGATGCTGATCCAGTCTGGCTCAGTCATGCAGATCATTTCGGGACGCGATACGGGTTGGGACCCGCAGCGGCGCGACGACGGCTCGATCCCGTTTGCAAGCATCGTACGGCGGCATCGAGCGCACACGCTGCTCGGTCTGATCACGCTGGTCGCGGCGGGCGCGCTTTCGCAGTCGCTGGTGATCTGGATGTCGCCGACCATATTTGGACTTATCCTGTCGATTCCGTTGTCCTGGGCTAGCGGGCAATTGTGGATCGGCGTTTTCCTGCGTCGGCTAGGCTTGTTGACGATCCCAGAGGAAACGGAGACGCCGCCGATCATCACGCGGGCCAATATGCTTGCCGCCGAACTCTCGGCCAGTGGCCATGATGCCGAAGACGGGTTGCGCGCGCTTATCGCCAACCCGGAAGTTCGCGCCGCGCATGAAGCATTCCTGCCAGAGGCGGGACGACGGAGGCGCGGCGAGATCGACGTCGAGGAAGCCGTTGCGGTCGCCAAGCTAAACGACGCGCGCACGCTTGACGAAGCCTGCGGGTGGCTGAAGCCAAAGGAGCGTCTGGCCATTCTCAACGACCGTGCGCTCATCACAATGTTGGCGCGCCTTCCCGCGAATGGCGAGGTTGCAAGCTCGGCCTAAAGAAGCTTGCCGACCCGGTCGAACAGCGGAAACAGCACCAGCCCTGCGACAAAGCCGCCGATATGCGCGACCCAGGCGACCGGACCTTCGGAAAAGCCGAGCGTCTGCGCACCCGCGCCGAACACGACGTTCGTCGCCAACCAGATGCCGATAAAAATCAACGCCTGCCGGTCCGTGAACACTTGGCGCAACGTCGCCGCGGGAGCCTCGTCCGGGGTGATCGGCGTTCTTGAGCCAAGGCGCCGTTCTGCGCCAAGCGCTGCCCCCCGCTGAAACATGAAGCGCGCCGCCGCCGCCATCAGACCCGAATCGGCGGCGGAAGCTCCGATCAAGGGCGCAAAATCCATCGGCGAAACCGCCCAATGGGCAAGCGCGCCAGCGACCGCAGTCACTGCGAAAAACAGCAAAAACCGCAGCGCGCCAAAACGGCGCGCCACGGGTGGCCCGAATGCAAAAATCCAGACGCAATTCAAGCCGACATGAGTCCAAGACCCGTGCAGCAAAGCGTAAGTGACCAAAGTCCACGGCTTCAGGCCAGGATGCATGGCGGTCGTCACGCGCCAAAGCCGCGCCGCATCAAGCGCCCGCGCGTCAACATTGCTTTGCGCTATCAGTTCAGCTAGGCGGTCGGGCCGCAAGGAAATTGATGTCCGGCCAGGAATAAAGCCCAGTTCCAGGTACACGTCGTTTTGCGGGCCGATGGGAAGGAACGTCACGACGGCGTGGATCGCGAGCAGCGCAACGACGATCGCCACCACCACGACGGGCACGAAGAACATGGGCTCGCGCGGCCGCGGCACGCCGCTCGAGGCGAAATCCAACATCTAATCGATTTCCTCTGACTTCGGCGGCGCCCGACGACGCGCGCGACGCGGATACCAGCAATGCTGGGAAAACGCGAGGTTTCCAGGCTAACGGGAGGAGACCGAAGTTTCACGTCGGTAAGAGTGGCGGACGGGGGGAGAGCCGTAGGACCGGCTCTCCCCTTTCCCCAATCGCGGCGCCGTAGATGCGGGGAGCAACGCATCGTCCGGCTCTCGCGAGAACGTTGGAGCGGTGAGCAGCCGATCCAACGTCTTAAACCACTCGGTAAGTCTGTTGCAAGATGAAGCAATCTCGCGGTGACGATTACCATTTTGGTAAAGACACTATGTCACCCGGCGTCGCCTCTGACAATTCGTTGTTTAGGATATTGTTAATTTCGGCGAGTGACCCCGCAAATCTCCTTGGCACGAGCGGTGCAGCCACTCTCCACACGCACGCAACGCAGCGCGTGATTGTACCATTTCCATACAGGCGCCGGGGGGCGCCGGGAGAGCGTCGAGTGAAGAGTGCGGCCAGTCAGCAGCTTTACGATTATTGGGACCGGCTGCGTGGCGCTCGCAGCGCGCCCGAGCGCAACGATGTCGACCCTGCCGCCATCCGAGGCGTTCTCGCCGACACCTTTATCCTTGAATACGACCGCATGGCGGCGTTCCCTCTACGAATCGTCGGGAGTCGCACGAACGCGCTGTTTACCCGAGAATTGCGAGGGCAGTCGTTCGTAGGACTCTGGCGACGCGAGGACCGTGCCGAACTCACCGATATTCTGGCGAGCGCAGCCGACGGCGTGCAGCCGTATCTGCTCGGCGCCCGAGCGGGACCGGAAGGCGCGCCAGCTATCGATGTGGAGTTGTTAATCCTACCACTTCGACATCATGGGGCGACTCACGCGCGTATGATCGGCGTCTGCACGCCCCGCGCCGCGCCAACATGGCTTGGCCTATTGCCGTGTGAGCCGCTCGCATTGATATCTCTACGCGCGCTACGACGCGACGCGACCGGAATTGCGCAAGCCATTGCGGTTCAGTCCAACTTTCAACGACATGGGCATCTGTTCGTTTACTCATCCAGCAAATGAAGTATCCACTGAAACAGCTCCGAGATCACTAGATCAAGGGTCTGTTAAGGATGACATAGCTAG
>JAYTRP010000281.1:0-1605 GCA_043746145.1 Hyphomicrobiales bacterium
TAGCTTGCGTCACACGCTCAATGAGCAGCGCGCGATCAGGGAGTCCTGTGAGCGGGTCGTGTGTCGCCATGAAGCGAATGCGATCTTCCGATTGCTGGCGCTCGATGGCGATGCCTGCAATTCGGGTTGCGAGTTCGACCAGACGACTTTCCTCTGCCTGGGGCTCACGGACAGATCCCGAGTAGAGCGCGAAGGTTCCCAGCACGACATTTTGATGCGCGACGATAGGTGTAGACCAGCACGAGCGCAGCCCAAACGAGAGCGCAAGCCCACAATGTTCCACCCACAACGGGCTTGTCGCTACGTCGGCGACAATGACCGACTCGCGACGGGAAACGGCGGCGCCGCACGATCCGACATTTGGACCGATTTCCAAGTCGTCGATGGCGGCCAAATAGTCGGGGGACAGCGTTGGGGCAGCGCCGCTACGAAAATGGCGACCTCCTTCGTCGATCAGCAGGATAGAGGCATAAACGCCGTCAATCTGAGCTTCGATCAACCGCAACAGAGCTTCGAGCACATCGCGCAACGGAGAGCTGAGGGCGATCATCTGGAGAATCCGCGCTTGCCCCTCGCGAAACTGATCGGATTTCTTACGCGCTGTGATGTTGCGCGAAACCCCGAACAGACCGACGATCTCGCCGTTTACGCCACGCAGCGGGGCCTTCGTCGTGGAAAGCCAGATGATTTCACCGTTGGGCTTAACAAGTCTCTCCTCTTTATCGATCATCGGTTGACCCGACTGAAGAATGCGCTGCTCGTCGGCGAGGAAACTTAGCGCGCTCTCGGGGAGGTGCAGGTCCTGATCCGATTTGCCGATCAGTTTTTGCGGCGAGGGAAGCCCCATCTGGCTCTGAGTCGCGCTATTGGCGATGACGAAGCGGGACTGTACGTCTTTGACCCAGAGGTAATCCGGGACGAGATCGAATAGCGCTTGCAGCGAAATGCCGCTTACCGCCAACCGCGCTTCGTCGGTTCCCTCTGAAAGCTCATCATGAAAGGCGGACCAACCTCCATTGGGGGTCGGGAACTCATCCACTTTAATGGTGCGCCCGTCCAGCATTGGGACAACGAAGGCGACAGGCGCGGGCGCGCTTGGCGAAAGATCAGCGATATGTCGGCGCGCAGGCGACATCTGCTCAGGCTCGAGACGATAGATTTCGCGATAACGACGATTGCAGAATGTCATCTCGCCGTCGCCGTCGTACACGCAAACGCCTAACGGCATGGCATCGAAGGCCGAACGAAGTCCGTCCGCTTCCGCGCTCGCGGCTTCGACCGCTTTTCGATGGCGCTGAATCAGCTTGGCGACGGAAGCCGCAGCGCGCGCGATGAGCACGGCTTCGCCAGTCGCTTGAATTTTTCTTTTTTTACCAGCCGGCGGCGTACGCAACGCATATTCTCCGTCCCCAGAGGCGCCGTGAACGGCGGCGGCCTCATGCCTCGCCTCTCGCTCTTGCGGTTCCCAGCGCCGCAAACGACGACGAAGGGCAGCGCCGCGACTTTCATTTATTCAAGGCTCGTGGAGACACTGACCGAAGCGTCTGCGTGGCCTGTCCGCCTCGCTCGCCCTCTGGCGGGACTACGCAGGCAGTTGCTGAAATC
>JAYTRP010000282.1:0-5267 GCA_043746145.1 Hyphomicrobiales bacterium
CGTAAGTTCATACAACGAGAATTGCGGTAATGCGTCTTACACTCATGTATTGAAGAATGAGTTTTCCCGACATTTAGATGTCGATGTAATTTCTCTTGATTTGTTTTCGTTGCAGAAGCGGGGCAGCACCGCCACTGATCTTGGCGATGAACATATTCGATCTATTTGCCGACGGTTGACGGACTATGATTACGTCAACATTCAGTTCGAGGCCGGCCTATATGGTTCGACGATCAAAGATATAAAGCGGCGTGTATTTTGGCTGATCGAAGCCAGCCGCAATCTGATTTTCACGATGCATCGCATCGACCTCATGACCCAATCGCGCGGCGAAATTATCTGGACGCATTTGAAGCGGCGAAATTTTACGGGGATCATGCCGTCGCTGCGGCGCACCGGGTTCGAGCGACTTTATTTTGAACTCATCGCTAAATGCAAAGAAGTTTCGGCGCGCAAGAACCTGTGGATTTGCGTTCATACCAAGCGCGAGCGCCGGATTGTCCACGATTACTATAAGATGAAGAATTGTTTCGATCATCCGCTTGCATTCCTGACCACCTTGGAGCGCGACGAGGCCTGGGCCCGCGCTGACAAGGCCGCGTTCAAAGCCAAGTACAAGTTTAAGCCTGACGCGAAAGTCATCGGGCTTTTCGGTTATTTGTCCGAATACAAAGGCCTTCAAACGGCGCTGATGACTTTACCGCTGTTGCCTGAAAATTATACGTTCGCACTCTTTGGCAGCCAGCACCCCCAGTCCATTCGAGAGAACGTGGCCGTTGACCCCTATCTCGAAACACTCGTCTCACTGGTGGACGAGCTCGCCGACGACGTGGTCAAAAAGCAATTGAAACGCATTTCGAAATTGCCCAAAGCCGCAGCGGCGAAGCTCGATCCCGAATATCTCACGGCGCTGACACGGCTGGAATATCGCGACCGCGTGCGGTTCATGGGCAATATCGACGATCCGGAGTTCATTGAAGCGCTTCGACTTTGTGACGCTGTCGTCCTGCCGTATCTGGAAGTGGGACAAAGCATGTCTGGCGTCATAGCGCTGGCGGTGGAAAGCGGCGCGACGATGTTTTGTTCCAACAACCTCTCGTTCTTCGAGGCGAGAAAATACTATGGCGAAGTTTATAATAATTTTGACATAGGCAACCATGTCGAATTGGCGCAAAAATTATTGAACGGCGGCGATTCATTTAAGGAAAAGCGGGATGAGGTGTTTCCGAAGTTCAATATTCTAACTTTGGTACGCAGTCATCTGGACAAATACGGATATAAAAGAGCCGAGGTGTAGGTTTGAAAAAAGCTCTCATCACCGGGATCACTGGACAAGACGGCGGCTATCTCGCCCGACTTCTGTTGGACCAGGGCTACGAAGTTCACGGCCTGGTCAGGCGAAGTTCAGCGCCGAACATCCACCGGTTGACCCGAATTGTCGGGGAAGATCTCGCCAGCGAACGGCTCAAGCTCCATTACGGCGACCTTACCGACTCCCCGTCTCTCGCCCGCATCATCGGCGCGTTGCGCCCGCACGAAGTCTATAATCTGGCCGCGCAAAGCCATGTGCTGGTGTCGTTCGAGACGCCTGAATACACCGCCAACGCCGATGGGATTGGCGTGCTGCGGCTGTTGGAGGCGATCCGTCTGGCGGGTCTGGCGCAGGAGACGCGCTTCTATCAGGCTTCGACTTCGGAGCTTTATGGCAAAGTGCATGAAATCCCGCAGAGCGAGACCACGCCGTTTCACCCGCGCAGTCCCTACGGCGTCGCCAAGCTCTATGGTTACTGGATCACGGTGAATTATCGCGAAGCCTATGGCATGCATGCCTCCAACGGCATTTTGTTCAACCACGAGGGCGCGATGCGCGGCGAATTGTTCGTCACCCGCAAAATCGCCAAGACCGTCGCGCAAATCGGTTGCGGAGCGGACCGCCCGCTGCTGCTCGGCAATCTCGACGCCAAGCGCGACTGGGGCGACGCGCGCGACTACGTGCGCGGCATGTATTTGATGTTGCAGCAAGACCAAGCCGACGATTACGTGCTCGCCACCGGCGAGACGCACAAGGTGCGTGAATTTGTGGAACTGGCCTTCGCCGTTATTGATCGCCGCATCGCCTGGGAGGGGGAGGGCGTCGAGGAGATCGGCCGCGACGCCAAAACCGGCAAAACCCTGGTTTCGGTCGATCCCCGCTATTTCCGCCCCGCAGAAGTCGAGTTGCTGCTGGGCGACCCCGCCAAGGCGCACGAGAAGCTGGGCTGGCGCCACATGACGACGTTCCCGCAACTCGTCGAGACGATGGTCACCACCGATCTCGCCCGTCAGCGCCGCATCGGCGCGTCCGGCGTCGAACTTGAGGATTTTGTCTGAGCCCGGAGCAAGGCGCGCGCGATGATCGAATTTTTGGGGGTCAGCAAGCGTTTCCATACGCTCTCTGGCGCAAAGACGATTTTGCGCGACGCCAGCTTCGTGTTTCCAGCCGGGCATAATGTCGGCGTGTTAGGGGGCAACGGCGCCGGCAAGTCCACCCTGATGAAACTCATCTCCGGCGCCGTGATGCCTGACGCGGGATCGATCATCCGCCATCGGCGCGTCTCCTTCCCGCTCGGCTTCACCGGCACCTTCCACCCCGATCTCACGGGCCGGCAAAACGCGCGGTTTCTCGCCCGCGTCTATCGTCAGGATGTGCGCGAACTGACCGAATTCGTCGAGGATTTTGCCGAACTTGGCGCCTATTTCGACGAGCCGACGCGCACCTATTCTTCGGGGATGCTGGCGCGCTTCGCCTTTGGAGTCAGTTTCGCGATAGAATTCGACGTCTATCTCATTGACGAAATCACCGAAGTCGGCGACGCCGCGTTTCGGCGAAAGTGCGCCGCGATGTTTCGCAACAAACTGGTGACGTCGGACATCGTGCTCGTCTCCCACAATACGCACACAATTCGCAGCTATTGCGATATGGCGGCTGTCCTCGACGGGGGAAGCCTCACTTTGTACGGTTCCCTTGAGGAGGCGATGAAAGTCTATCGGTCGTTGATCTCGGATGACGCCTGAAGCCACATCGCCGCTGGCGACCCGCCCCCTGGAAGAAACAGGCGCGCTGACCGAACCGTTGTCGGCTAGCCCGCCGGCGCGTTTGTCCGTGCGCGCAGGCGATTTTGCGCGCCAGCTATCGCGCCGCCGCTTCTCCCTATCGCGACTCGCGTTCATCGCCATCGTGCTGACGCCCACTTTGGCGACTTTCCTTTACGCGACCCTGTGGGCGACCCCGCAATACCAGTCGGAGTTTCGCGTTTCGGTGCGTGCAGCCGAGCGCATGCAGTCCAACGCGCTGCTGCCTAGCATTCTGGGTCTTGGACTGTCCCAATCGGGGCCGGACTCGAATGCGGTCGCGCAATATATTCTCAGCCACGAAATTCTCGATGAATTTTCTCCCGCCATCGACGTGCGCGCCATCTACGGCCGATCGTCGATCGACTGGTTCAACAGGCTCCCCACGGACGCCACGTCGGAAGCGGCCTTGCGCTATTGGCGGCGGGTGACGGAAGCTTATTACGAGACGTCCACGGAGACCGTCGTCGTGCGCGTCAGCGCCTTCGCCCCCGACGAGGCGCTGGCGCTCGCCCACCGCACGATTTCCCTTTCCGAAGCGTTGGTCAACCGCATGTCCGTGCGCTCGCGCGAGGACAGCGTGGAGACGGCCAAGCGGCAGGTCGCAACCGCGCAAATGCGGCTCAACGCTCTGCGCGAGGATATCAAGGCGCTGCGCGACAGAGAGAATTTATTGGACCCGCGCAAAGAGGCCGAAACCGATCTGAACGTATCGGGCAAGCTGCGGGGGGAACTCGCAAGCACAGAGGCCGAGCTTGCGGGGATGCGCCGCGCGATGAACGACACCGCGCCTTCCATCATCGCCACGAAAAACCGCATCGCGGCGCTGCACTCCGAACTCGACCACATCACCGCATCCACCGTCAAACAGCAGCAGACGTCGCGGCCGCTATCGAGCGTGTTCGGCGCGTTCGAGCAGCTTGAGAGCGAGCGCGCCTTCGCCGAGAAGGCCTATCAGGCGGCGCTGTCCTCCGAGCAAAGCGCCGAACTGGACGCGACGCGGCAGCAGCTCTACCTCGCCACCATCGTCAAGCCGAACCTGCCGCAAGAGCCCAATTATCCGCGCCCGTTTCGACTGACGCTGTTGGTGTTCATGTTGGCTTTGGCGTTCTGGGGGCTGTCCAGCTTGATCGTCGCCTCGGTTCGCGATCACCGTTAGGCCGCGCCAAACATCCGGGCGTGCGGCCCGCCGCCAGGATGCAGCAACAGCAGATCGCCGCCCTCCCATAGTTTGAATTGCTCGTGCGTCAGCGGCGGCCCATCGATGTTTTCGTTCACGGGGCGGGCCTTCAACCCTGCCAAGGCGATGAGGTCCCAGAGCGCGTCGGGCGCATGATCGCCCAGCGAGGCCCGCATCACTCTGGGTTCGTATTCAATCACCCACGCCATATTCACGTCGCTCAAAGCGCGCGCGGCGCCTCGGAAGGCCTGCAACTCGAAGCCTTCAATATCGATCTTGACGAGATCGGGTTTGCGCCCCGACTCGGCGATGATCGCATCGATGGTCTGCGTGCGCACGAGCAGTCGCTCGGGCGTGCCGACGAATTCGGCGACCCGCTCCGACGTCAGCCGAAACGAGGACATTGCGGGGTGCTGAGGAAACCATTCGAATACGACGTTCTCGCCAGGCGCGTCGGCGACGGCGACGTCCAACAGCCGCAGATTATGAAAAATGCCGTTGATCTCGAAATTCTCGCGCAGGATTTCGCGCGCATGCGGACTGGGCTCCACCGCAATGACGAGGCCGCCCTTCCCCACCAGCATGGCGCCAAGTAGGGCATGCACGCCGATGTTGGCGCCAATGTCGAGAAACACGCCGCCGGGCGGCAGTATGCGCCGCAATACGGCACGCAGCGATTCCTCCCAGCAACCATGCTCGATCAGATGCAAGGCCATGAAGGATTCGCGCATGTCGAGGATAAGTCGGTGGCCGTCGACGGTGTGAATCATCGTCTTGGTTCGCGGATCCATGGTGATCGGTTGCCGCAACATCAGCAAACGCAGCTTGTTTTCGATCTCCTCGCTGAGTTCAATTTTTATCCGGCGCTCATATTCTTCACGAAATAGCCGCTCTCGAACGAAAAGTCGCTCGATGCGCTCCAATAGATCGTCTTGAGAGGGAAGATCATCCTGAATTGGCGCCGACATTGAATTAC
>JAYTRP010000283.1:0-5230 GCA_043746145.1 Hyphomicrobiales bacterium
TCAGCGCTGTATTGGCCCCAAGCTGCCTCTTTCGTCTTCACCGGGCCAAGCTTGGTGAAGACGGCGAGGGCGGCGCTTGAGTTAGCGTCCATAGCAACAAGCTCGGCCAAGGCGAAGTGAGCGCGAAACGGGCTTCGAATTCCCACAGCAATGCCCTGACTCAATGTTACTTTCATTATGATAGTCACCCGCCTAACGACTTGCCATGGAACACAAGACGTTCGAATCCATGGAGTGTCCGATCGCGCGCACCCTCGCGCGCGTCGGCGAGTGGTGGAGCGCATCGCTCGACGCGGCGATGCGCTATTCCAACGTGGTGTTCGCGGGTAATATTCTGGTGTGGTTGATGAACGCTCTGGCCAGCGTCATCCGTGGCAGCGGCAACATGCAGTTTCCCTCCTGGGCGATCTGCGTCGGCGTCGCATTGCTTATCCCGCTTTCGCCGTTGTTCATCTTCGGCTTTGGCGGGTTGCCGGCGCTCGGCGGCGCAGGAGGCGGCGTGGCCATCGTTGCAACCACCGCGCTGATGACGGCGCTGCTAGCTTGGTACGTGGTAAAGGGACACGGCATAGTTCGGCTTCGGGCGTCGCCTCTGCGTTGGGCGCTGTTTGCCGACATTCTTCGTGTCGGTGGGGTCGGCGCGTTGAACGCGCCGCAGACAACGCTGACTGTCGCCATGACCACGGCGCTAGTTGGAGCTGTGGCCGGTCCGATGGGCGTCGCTGGTTACGGCACGGGATCGCGACTGGAAAATTTGCTGATCCCGCTGGTGTTCGGCCTTGGGGCTCCTTTGGTCGCCATGGTTGGCACAAATATCGGCGCCGGGCAGAGCACGCGCGCCTTGCGGATTGCGATGGTGGGTGGCGCTCTTTCCTTTGCCGTCACGGAGACAATTGGTCTTGCCGCGGCGATATGCCCCAACGCCTGGCTCGGCTTGTTTGGCGCCGAGCCCGCGATGCTACAGACCGGAGCCGCCTACCTCCGCTGCGTCGGGCCGACTTACGGCTTCTTCGGGCTCGGGCTATCGCTATTCTTTGCCTCGCAGGGTGCCGGTCGCCTCTTCTGGCCCTTGGTCGCAGGAATGGCGCGACTTGTCATTGCGGTCGGCGGCGGATGGGTCGTCCGGCGCGCAACGGGATCGCTAACAGCAATGTTTGCAACACTCGGCATAGGCCTCACAGTTTACGGAATTATCGTAGCGTCGGCGGTCGGCTCCGGCGCCTGGTCAGATAAACCTCGCTTCGCCTAGCTCAGCGCCAGCGAGCTATTGAACAAGTCCCTTGTTCCAACCGGCAATTGGTCAATGGTGACGTCGGCGACTAGCTGTTGCAGCATCTGCCACTCGGAGGGATGTTTATCGTTCGACACGAGAAGCATGCCGCGAGCGGGAAAGCACGCCTCGACTTGATCGTTCTCCTCCATGACGCGAACGCCGAAGTGTCGTGGATCGGCGCCAATCACCTCGAACAGCGCTTTCACGGCGTTCACTTCGCCTTCAAGCACCTGAACAAAATTACGTCCATTAAAGGCCAGTGCGCCGGAAATCCCTGCGCGCGTGTTCTTCTCCGAAGCTCGCCTCGTTAACGCCTCGACGTCCTCCATAGAAAGTTCGGCTGCGGCGGTGCTGACGTAAGTTAATCTGTACATGGCAAAATCCTTGAAGAAGTGAAGCGTCAAAGCGGCTCGTCTGAACGCACTTGTCTTTCACTTAGGGCGCTAAGCGCACTGACTTCCAGCCAGCCCTGGAGTCGGCAAATCTTTCGACCCGAGCCTATGGTAGGCGAGCGTAGCATAAAAGTATCCCAGAGGGGTCTCCCTTGCGCATCTCACAAGGGGTGAATCCGCGGATAGCGAAAAAACGCGACTCCCTTTTTGCGCCTTGGCGCCCACCCGCGTATAGAGCCGCCAACAATCTGGCTTTTTGAGGGGATCACATGCGGGGCATTAATCGCAAATCTGCGAATCGCCGCGATGGCGTCCTGCGTTGAACGCCGCCACGTGGCCATGAAAAGCACGCTACAAACAATCGTCTGCATGCGTTGGGGCGATCGGTTTCCGGTCGAGTACGTCAACCGGCTATATCGTGGCGTGATGCGCAACGTAGCGCGCTCGACGCGCTTCATCGTCTTCACCGACGATTTCTCTTCGCTCGACGCCGGGATCGAGCCGCGCGAGATCCCGCCAATCCGACTGCCCACTAGCGGTCTAGGGGGTAGCCCTTGGCGCAAGCTCGCTCTTTGGTCGCGGGATATCGGGCTGGTCGGCGATCTGCTGTTTCTCGACCTCGATGTCGTCGTCGTCGGCGCCCTCGATGCGTTTTTCGACTTCGACCCTGGCAAGCTGGCCATAATCCGTGACTGGGGCTCGACCGACTCGGGCAATTCGTCAGTTATGCGGTTGCCCGCGAACGGGGCGCCACATTTGATCGATCGCTTTGAGGCCGATCCTCTCGGCAAACGCGAGCTTTATTCAAACGAGCAGATGTATTTAACCAAGGAATCCGGGCTGCCATTGGCCTTCTGGCCCGCAACGTGGTGCCCGGGCTTTAAAGCCATGATGTTGCCTCGATTTCCGATCAATCTTGTCAAAAGCGTGAAACTGCCGTCGGACGCGCGTATTGTGGTGTTCACCGGACACCCCCGTCCGCACGAGGCGGCACGGGGAGAATGGCCGTCGGAAGGTTGGAAGAAGATCTATAAACAGGTCCGGCCCGTTACGTGGCTGGAACAGCACTGGCGATGAGAGCCCACTGAGGTTTTCGCGGGGGGGGGAACCCGAAATCGCCAAGGGATTAGGGCTTTAGAAAGAATGCGCAGACAAAAAGTTTGCCCGAGAGCAAATTCGGCCGCTTTTGCCATGTTGGCTGGGCGTGGCGTGTGGGTGATGAAAACGCCTGCGTCCGGGGTAGAGTACGCGTTGATGAATTTGCGTAACAATTTTTCAGGCGCGCTACAGGGCGGGCGTGCTGTTTGCACGGTCGTGGCCACGGGGTTGGCGTTGGCGGGTTGCGCCCAACAGCAGCAACACTTGATCCGAACGACCGCTTATCACGGGCACGAGCATTTCTCGTCCTCGAAATACGGGCCGGCGAGCGCCCGAGTCATTGAGGACGGGCAGCCTGTGCCGCACGGCGGGGGTCAATATCTCGTTGGACGGCCCTATACTATCGCGGGCCACACCTATTACCCCACTGAGAATGAGGGCTACAGCGCGGTCGGCATGGCGTCCTGGTACGGCGACGCGTTCCACGGGCGTCGTACCGCCAACGGCGAGGTCTACGACAAGAATGCGCTGTCCGCCGCGCATCCGACTATGCCTCTACCAAGCTACGCCCGGGTGACTAATCTCTCCAATGGCTATTCCGTCATTGTTCGCGTAAACGATCGCGGCCCCTACCATGGCGGGCGAGTGATGGACGTTTCATCGCGCGTCGCGGACGTTCTCGACTTCAAAGGCGCGGGAACGGCGAAGATCAAGGTTGAATATGTCGGACGCGCGCCGATGGAAGGTTCTGACGACAACCAGCTTTTATCAAGTCTTCGCACCGACGGGGGCGCCGCTTCGATTGACGGCGCTTCGGCGGCGCCGACAATGGTCGCCGAGGCGACTGCTCCGGCGCCAAGTTATTTTCCGCCAAGCGTCGAGCCGACGGCGCCTCCTCCTGCTCCGCAACAGCATGTGCGCGAGATCGCGCCGGAACCCGAGCGCATGGCGGTCGCGCAAGACCAGCCTGAGCGTCGCGAAAGCGCGCCGCTTCCGCCAGTGCGGCCCTACGATCTTGGCGCATCAAAGCGCGCCGCCGGCGATCCGCCGCGCCCGCCCGTTCGCCTGTCGCAGATCGACCGCGCGCTCTACTTCGCCGACGAGCGGACTCGGGTCAATGACCCGCTTTCGCGGCTCCTGACCCGAGTCAACACGCGCGCTCTCGCTGACAAATAGGCTTTGCCGATGGCCGCGTCTGGCGCTGGCGCGCGCGGTTACTTTGTTGCAATGTGGCGCGCGCACGCTACGCGGGACGTTCGAACGTCGGGAAAACAACCTTTGCCGCCGCTCGTTCGCGTAGTCGTCCTCGGATCGGCTTTGGCCTGCGCGACCGGATTGGGTCCGGTATCGGCTCAGACGTTCCAGACGGTCGCCCCCTTCGCGTTGGTCGAGGATTACGACAGCGGTTCGGTGCTGTTCGAGAAAAACTCCGACGAGTTGATGCCGCCAGCTTCGACCAGCAAACTCATCGTCGCGGAGATCGTTTTCCGCGAGCTTAAAGAAGGGCGCCTCAAACTCGACGACAAGTTCCGCGTGTCCGATTACGCTTGGCGCACCGGGGGCGCACGCACGCATGGCTCAACCATGTTCTTGCGGGTCAAGAGCGAGGTGCGGATCGAAGATCTAATTCGCGGATTGGTCATCCAGTCCGGCAACGACGCAGCGATCACGCTTGCGGAGGGACTGGGCGGGACGGAGGACAACTTCGTAGCGTTGATGAACAAGCGCGCTGCGGAGCTCGGAATGGCGCATTCGCATTTCACCAACGCCTGGGGCCGTAGCGATCCCGGCGAACGTGTGAACGCGCGCGATATGGCCAAGCTCGCCGCATGGATTATCAGAACATACCCTGAGAATTATCATTATTTCGGCGAGAAAGACTTCACCTGGGATAAGATTCGCCAGCCCAACCGCAATCCTTTGTTGGCGATGAATATCGGCGCGGATGGCCTCAAGACCGGCGACACCGCGGAGAGCGGCTATGGCTTGGTCGGTGCGGCCGTGCAGGACGGGCAGCGGTTGATTGTGGTGGTCAACGGCTTGAAGACGGCATCCGATCGCGCTGAAGAGTCGCGCAAAATGTTCAATTGGGCGTTTCGCGCGTTCGAGTCGCGCGTCCTGTTCGCCTCCGGCGACACCGTCGGGACCGCAGAGGTGTTCGGTGGCGCGACAAGCGAAATCGCGCTCACCAGCGCCAGCCCTGTGAAAGTGTTCGTGCCTCGCGCCTCGACCGAACGATTGTCAGCGAAAATCGTCTATGATGGACCGCTTGTGGCGCCGGTCGCCGAGGGTGTCGCGGTCGGCGCGCTGAAAGTTTATCATGGCCAGACTTTGATGTTGGAATTGCCTTTGCAGACCAAAGGGGCGGCGCCGCTGGGAAGCCTCAGCAAGCGCGCTCTCGATGCGGCGATGGAGCTAGGGGGAGATTGGATCCGCCAAGTCTTTCACGCGCGCTGATGATCCGAGG
>JAYTRP010000284.1:0-1584 GCA_043746145.1 Hyphomicrobiales bacterium
CCAACGACCTTGGCCCCGACATAAAGCACGAAGCCCGAGACGACGCCACCCAAAATCATTTTCTGTACGCCGCCCATTCGGAACATTCTTAACGAAAAACATGACGCGACCAAAACCATGGCGGCAAGAAGGGCTGGAGTGGCGATAAGTTGTTGAAAACGTAAGCGATAGCCAGTTGCGTCGAGGCCTGCGCGCTCGACCTGCGCCGCAAGCGCGCCTAACGACCATATCGACACGGTGTCTGGCGCCACGAACGCTTGCGCGACCTCTGCCGCCGTTAAATTGGTGGCGAGCAAGTACACGGCCGCCCGCTCCGTGTCGTAGCCGGGCGTCACCACTGTCGCATCGTGAAACTCCCAGAAGCCGTTGCGCAATCGAGCGCTATCCGCGTCGATCCTCGCATCGAACTCGCCGTCGGGCGTGAAATTAAAAGCTTCGAGGCTATAGAATTCATTGCCGTCCGCGTCACGCCCTTGAGCGTGGATGATCGACTGACCGTCCTCGCTTTTTTGACGAAGCCAGAACCCGCCACTGGCATGTCCTGCACCGTAAAGCTTGGCCTCGAGCGCAACCGATTGACGTTTCATTGCGGCGGAGAGGGGATTGTAAATCGTCACTTCGATCGCGCCGAACGCCATTGCCGCGACAAGGGCAGGGGTGAGAAATTGCCAGACCGAAACTCCCGCGGATCTGGCGACCACCAGTTCGAGCCGCCGCGAAAGGTTGAGAAACGCGATCAGCGCGCCGAGCAAGACAACGAACGGGAGCGCCTGCTCGGCGACGATCGGTGTGTGCAGGAACGCGAGCCAAGCCAGCAGGGGAGCGTTCGCCGCCTTCGACTCACCCGAACGCCGCAAAGTTTCGACCAAATCGAGCGTGAAGATCAGCGCGAAAATGCCTGAGAATACGCCGAGTACGGTCCGGATGAAGCGCGCCGCGAAATAGCGCCCGAGAACGCCGAATATCAATGTCGTACGCCGGCGCGGCGCGCTTTGGCGGCGAATCGGCTCAACGGGCCGCCGAGCGCGAAGTCGAGGCCAATGAGCGCTGCGACGATCGGAATGCACCAGGCGCCAATGGGGACCCAGATCGGCGGGCCGACGTCGCCTTTGCCGCGCATCAGCAGCGAATCGGTGACGCCCAGAATGCGCACCACGGAAAATATGAGAATAGCCGCGAGTATCGCCCAGCCGCGGCCTTGCCGGGTCGTGCGCGGCTCGCCCAACGCCGCAAAACCGATCATGCCCGCGGCCAGCGCGTAAAGCGGGCTCGTCAACCGGTCGAGCAACTCGGTGCGAATCTGGCTCTCCAACTGCGGTACAGGCGCGCCGGGGGGCCTGGAAAACAATAGCTCCCAGGTCGTTTCCTCTCGCGGGTGCTTTGCTTCCGCGCCCTTGTGGGTGAATTGCGACAGGTCGATAGCGTAGTCGGCGAAAGTCACGATCGCCGAGTCGCCAGAGGCGTGCGGGCGCTGCAAGCTGCCCTTCATCAGCAACAGGTAGGTGTCGCCGTCTTTCTCGGCGATCTGGCCGGTCTCGGCGATATAGGTCGCGATCGCCGCCGGATCGCGGCGGTCCTGGATGA
>JAYTRP010000285.1:0-1583 GCA_043746145.1 Hyphomicrobiales bacterium
CTCACGATGCTGGCTCTGCGCGTAACGCTCGCGCTTCCGTTCTGGAAGTCCGGCCTCACCAACTGGGACGACTGGTTCACGCTCTCCTTTGGCGCGCGCGCGCTGTTCACGGACGAGTTCATGCTGCACATTTTCGGCGGCGAATATCCGTTTCCCGCGCCGGAGTTCATGGCCTATGCGTCGGCTGTCGCCGAAGTCGGATTGCCGGTCCTGTTGGTGCTGGGCCTTGGCACGCGATACGCCGCTTTGGGACTGCTCGGAATGACGGCGATCATACAGCTCACCGTGCCCGACGGCTGGCAGAACTTCCATCTGCCCTGGGCCTGCATGGAGCTTGCCATCATGACGTTCGGTCCAGGAAAGATTGCGCTCGATTCTCTTCTCGGACTTGACGGAAACGCAGTCTCTTCGGCGACACACAATCGCCGATGATCGGCCAAGTTCGCTGGGGGGCGCTCGTTTCTGAACGTCCCTCGTCGGGACTATACGAACCCGCCTTGATTCGACGCGATTGATCCTCGTCGCTTTTGAAAATAGTCGCGACGCATTACGCATGTGACCCGCGTACATCAGATCACGTTGTTGCTCCCCCGGCACGGCGGTCGTCGTGTGACGCCCGCCAACGAACGAGATCATCCGCACCGGGGCCTTCCTTGATTTGGATGTCCGAAGGGATTACGTGCTTGCCGGTCGCCTGATCAACCAAACCCCAACGCACCTCGGCGCCCGTCCTTCTGTTAGCGAAAATCAGTGGCGGCTTCGAAGCGCCGGGGACACCTAACTGGTCGCCGTTTTGGGCGAGCACGGGCATCATCGGCGCAAGCAGCCAACCTTTTTGCGTCAACACATATTCGAACTTATCCGGACTGGTTCGATAGAGACATCGTTCGACGAGTCCATTGGCCTGCAGGTGCTTCAACCGATCGCTAAGGGTTGCGTTGGTCACTCCAGAAGATTTGCGAAGGTCCTCATATCAAGTGATTCCGCAAACGAGGTCGCGAACAACAAGTAAGCCCCAGCGGTCGCCTATCGCGGCCACGGCGCCAGCGATCAAACACACCATACCGTCGAAGCCTTTTGAGCGCATGAATTGTCCTGAGTTCCAGATGCGTAACTCTCATTATTAGAGCTAATACCAAGTCTTCAAAAGCCGAACCCGTGCGCCCAGTCACGCATCCCGATTGAGATAATGAGCCAGGGCCGTGCGACGAGTTTATTCCAATTGAAGGAGCAATGGTCGAGGATGTCGTCGTAGCTTTTGAAGATCCGGTTCGAGAGCCGGTTGTCGCGCCTATACTGCCAAATGTTCTCCACCGGATTGCGCTCTGGTGATTTGGACGGCAGCGGAATGAGCGTCATGTTGTCCGGCACATTCAGCTTGGCGGTGACATGCCAACGGGCTTGATCCACGAACAGCACTGCGTGCGCCCCGAGTTGGACGTTCAGCGCGATCTCTTGCAGATGCAATTCCATGCCTTCGCTGTTGCAAAGCGGCAGGACGAGACCGGTCGCCTTGCCGAGCGCAGGGCAGATGGCGCCGAAGATATAGGCCGAAGCGGTTCGCTGATCCTTCAGGGCAAAAG
>JAYTRP010000286.1:0-1583 GCA_043746145.1 Hyphomicrobiales bacterium
CAGCCGCTCGCCGCTGCCGGTCCACATGCTCAGGCCGTCCGAATCGTGCACTTCGGGGCGCCAGTCGATCCCCGTTTCCTTTTTTGTCTCGGAGAACCAGTACATCGAGGTAAGCGGGGCGATGCCGAACCGCGAGACCTGTGCGCGCGTGTAAAGCGTCGAGTCGATGTCCATGATCACGCCCTTGCCGCGTCGCATCACGAACTTATAGGCGCCCACGATCGAGGGACCCTCCATCAGCGCGTATAGCGTCATGCTGTCGGAGCCTTCGACCGCATCGAAATAAAAGGTCGTGAAGTCAGGGAATTCCTCCGAGCGATCGGACACGGCGACGTCGAGCGCAACGCCGCGCGCGGAAAGCCCGTATTGTCGGAGTTCGCCGATCGCGCGGAAGTAGGCGGCTCCGAGGAAAGCGACCCAGTCGTTTTTGCGCCAATCGAGCGCTCCGTCGCGAGCTTCCTGGATCTTGAAGCCGGCAAAGCCTGCGCCCTTGGGCAACTGGCGAGCGACCGAATCCGCAGGCATGTCGAAGTAAGACTGGTCGTAGATGATGCGGCGGGAATTTCCGTCCTGCACGACGTGCATGTCGACGGCCTTCTGAAAGAACAGGCCCAGATGAAAGAAGCTGACGGGAAATCGACCCGGCCCGTCCGCGAACAGCGCGTCGTCGGTGCGAAACAGGATCTTGCCCCATTCCTCGTAATTGATCTTCTGCACGACCTGCGGGGCGGGGTGAGCCGGCGGAACGTAGGGCGAATGCGCCTTATCGCGCGCGCGGGCTTTGAACAAGTCGTAAGAAAAGGGAAAGGGATTGTCGAGTTGCAACCCGGCGGCGGCCATAGCTTCGCCTTGCCCCATTGCGCCGAGCGCCGCTGCTGTAGCCAATCCTTTCAAGACCGCGCGTCGGTCTATATTATCAAACATATCCCATCCTTGAATTCTGATCCCGGGAAGCATGATTAGCCGACGCAAATTAATGCTTTTACGCTAGCCGCGGTTACGCTCAACGACGGCGGAAAGTCAAATAGACCGAAGCGCGTCCAGCCGCGCGCGCCTTTTCCTCATAGCGCGTCGGACTCCAGCCTGCCCAAGGCTGGCGCCAGTCGTTGGCGTTGCTCGCTTGCCATATAAAATCGGGCGAGGCGAGCAAACGCTTCAGCGTCCACCCCGCGTAATCGTCGATGTCAGTGGCGAAGCGAAACTCGCCCCCACTTTCCAGAACGCGCGCCAGCAACGCGAGCGTCTCTTCGTTGACGAAGCGCCGCTTGTTCTGTCGCCGTTTCGGCCAGGGGTCGGGGTAGAGCAAATAGATGCGCGAGAAAGCCCCGGGAGGCGCGGCCTCGATCAGCGCCGTCGCGTCGTCCGAGCGAACGCGGACATTATCGAGGTCGTGCTCGGCGATGGCCAACACGAGCTTGGCGACTCCGTTGACGAACGGCTCGCAGCCGATAATGCCTACGTCGGGGTTTTCCAGGGCTCTTGCAACGAGATGCTCGCCGGCGCCGAACCCGATCTCCAGCCAGTATTGCCGCATAGGACGCGAGAATGCCGATGCGGGAGAGTCTAAGCTCGGGGGAAGTTCC
>JAYTRP010000287.1:0-5216 GCA_043746145.1 Hyphomicrobiales bacterium
CTCCGCGCTCGGCGTGGTTCCCGGTTTGGTTCGCACCACCGCATGCACCGCCTCGCCCCAGGTCGGGTCCGGCACGCCGATGACCGCACATTCGGCGACGTCAACGTGCTGGTAAAGCGCCTGCTCGACCTCGGCGGAATAAACATTCTCGCCGCCGGATATGATCATGTCCTTCATGCGGTCGACCACATAGACAAACCCGTCCTCGTCCATGCGGCCGCCATCGCCGGTGTGCAGCCAGCCGTCGCGTAACGCCAACGCCGTCAATTCGGGCTGGCGCCAATAGCCCAGCATGACGTTGTCGCCGCGTCCGCAGATCTCGCCAACGTTTCCTCGCGGCGCCTCTTGCCCGGCCTCGTCGAGGATGACGACTTCGCAGCCCAGTGCTGCACGGCCGGCAGCCTTGAGCTTGCCCGCCTTTGGCCCCTCCACCGCATGATATTCGGGATAGAGAAACGTCATGCAGGGCGCAGACTCGGACTGGCCATAGGCTTGCACAAAGCCGCTATGCGGCAGCGCGACGAAGGCGCGGCGGATGACGGCTTCCGGCATCGGCGAGGCGCCGTAGAGAACACGACTGAGCGAACGCGTGTCGGTCGCCTCGACATCTCGGTGATTGACGATGAGATTGATCATGGTCGGCACGATCAGCGTCGCGGTCACCCTCTGCCGCGCAACCGCCGCGAGGAAGGCCGCCGGGTCGAAGCGCGGCATGTAAACGTGTTTGCCGCCCACGCCCGTCACGATGAACGTGGCGGCCCCGTCGGCGGCGTGAAACATCGGCGCGGCATGGAGATAGACAGTCTCCTCGCCCCCGCCGAGCGCCTGCGCGGTATTCACCGCGTTAGCGACGATGTTGCGATGACTCAGCATCACGCCTTTGGAGCGGCCTGTGGTTCCGCCGGTGTAGAACCGTGCGGCGAGATCGTCGCCACGCCGGTCCGCGTCGCGCGCGGGCTCGGCGCCGGCGATGAGATGCTCATAGGCGAGGCGCCCTTCAGGCGCAGAACCATCGCCGACCCGAATGATGTGGCGGACGGAAGGCGCCCTCACCTGATCCAGGAGGCTCGCAAAACTGTCGTCGATGAACAAGGCCGCGCATTCGGAATCGGCGAGCCAAAACTCGATCTCCGGCGCCGCGAGCCGCGTGTTGATCGGCACGAACACGAAACCGCCCCACGCCATGGCGAAGAAGTATTCGAGGTAGCGATCGCAGTTAAGCGCCAGCATACCAACGCGATCGCCGGGCTGCAGTCCAAGTCCCGCGAGCGCGCCTGCAAGTCTGGCGACGCGGCGCTCGAATTCGCGCCACGTCCGCACGCGGTCGTCACATTCCGATGCGACACGGTCAGGAAACGATTGCACCGCGCGTCGCAAGAGTTGCGTGATCTGCGCCAAGTGTTCCCTCCAGTCCGCCCGGCTTTAGCCCAGGTTGATCGCTAGACTGGTCATGCGCTCGGCGAAGCGTCAAGCACGACAAAGTTGCGCAAGGTCAAGGCGCAGAGGGTGCGCGGCAGCGATCCTCGGCAGGTTGCTTTAGCGGGCCGGGCGTCGTTCATTGCGAACGGCGCGAAGAGATTCACTGAAGCCTAATTCTTCTTACGATCTCAGCGTAGCAACGCGTTCTGTATTGTTTTGATCTATTTGAAACAAAAGCGTGCGCCTATCCGAACATTCACCTAAGCGCCGAAGGAGCCCGCGATGCTCGTCAAAGACGTCATGACTTCCGCAATTGTCGGAATCGCCGAGACCGCCAGCATCTGGGACGCGCTGGCGCTGCTTGTCGAACACAAAATCAGCGCGCTCGTCGTATTCGATAAGGGCGGTTTGCCCGTCGGCTTGTTAAGCGAGGGAGACCTGATGCGCCGGTCTGAACTCGGAACACAGAAGCAGCGGCCTGCCTGGCTTGAATTCCTGCTCGGCGATGGCCTCGCCTCGCGCAACTACGTCGCCGCGCACGGCGGCAAGGTCGGCGAGATCATGACAAAGGGCGTGATTTCGGTCGACGTCAACGCGGAATTGCCAGAGGCGATCGACCTGATGCTGGCGCGGCGCATCCGCCGACTGGTCGTGATGAACCAGGGCAGCGCTGTCGGCGTGATCTCGCGCTCCGACCTACTGCGCCCGCTACTCAAAGCTGCGCCGCTCCCCATGCCGCCCTGCTCGGATGATGAGTTGCGCGCCCGAGTCGAAGCGGCGATTGCTCGCGAGTCTTGGACGCCCGCGCGTGCAGTCCGCGTCGAAGTCGTCGACGGGGTGGCGACGCTGCTCGGCGCCATTGCCGACGATTCGCTCCGTGGCGGTCTCAAGGTGCTGTGCGAGAACGTGCCCGGTGTGCTCCGCGTGCGTGATAGGCTCGCCTGGATCGAGCCAAATTCCGGATATCTCGTGCCTGTGGACGAGGACAAGGTCGATTGACGGCGCGACCCGGCCTTACGCCGACTCGCGCAGCCACGCGCGGGGATCGGCGCCCCTCGTAACCTTGCCTGACACCGCTCGCGTAAGCTCGGCCATGCTCGCTAGCGAGTGGATCGGACGAAATTCATCGACGTGCGGCAGCATGGCGCGCAGCCCTTGCGCCTTGGCGGCGAATTCGTCGTAGCGCAGCAGCGGGTTGAGCCAGATCAGGCGACGGCAGGACTTGTGGAGCCGCTCCATCTCGGCGCCTAAGTCTTCGACGCCCTCGCGTTCAAGACCGTCTGTGAACAAAAGCACGATAGCGCCCTGCCCCAGCACGCGTCGCGACCATTCGCGGTTAAACTTGCGGAGCGAGGCGCTGATCCTCGTGCCGCCCGACCAATCGGGAGCTTCAGCCGAACATTTCGCAAGCGCCTCGTCGGGGTCTCGGGCGGTCAGAGCGCGCGTAACATTGCTGAGCCGCGTGCCAAACAGGAACGTCGACACGCGCCGTGTCTCGCCCAGCGCGTGCAGGAAATGCAGGAACAGCCGAGTGTATTCGGACATCGATCCGGAAATGTCGCAGAGCGCGACGATGGGCGGACGCCGCTCGACGACCGCGCGATAATGCAAATCGATCATTCCGCGCAGCGATCCGCGAAACGAGCGCCGCATGTCGATTCGCCTGCCCGTGGCGTCGGGCGCAAAGCGGCGGGTCGGCTTGCGGTCATCGGGCAGTTCGAGACGCGAGATCAGCTCCCTGGCGCGCGCAATCTCGACCGCGGTCATTTGCGCGAAATCTTTTTTCTGCAGGATCTCGGTCGCCGACATAGTGAGGCGGGCGTCGAGTTCGAGCGAAGGGCGAGGCGTTTTTTCCTGCGGCCGCGCCTTGAACAAAGCATCGGCCACTCGCGCAGCGCCCGCTTGCGGTTTGGGCGCAGGCTTCTCTGACTGCGCTTGCGGCGACATCATCGAGATCAGCTTCTCGAGTAGCCCCTTACGCTTCCAATAGATCGCGAACACTTGGTCGAACAGCAGCGTGTGCTCGTGCTTTTTGACGAACACCGCGTGCAGCGCTTCGCGAAAATCCCCCTTCGCGTCGAAGCCGGCCGCTTCCACCGCTGCGATTCCGTCGAGCACCGCCCCGGGTCCCACCGGCAGCCCAGCGTCGCGCAGCGCGCGTGCGAAATGGAGAATATTGAGGGCGAGTACGCCGGGGGGCGCCTCGCTCATTCCGGGCAGCCTTTCACCCTCTCGGCTTGCAAGATCATCGAGGCGTTGTAGAGTTCGGTCGAGTTCAGCCCGATCGCGTTTGCATTCCCGCTGACGCATCCCGCGTTGCCGAACGCGGCGATCGCGCGCGGAGTTTTGAAGCAATAATGATGCTCGGCGTATATCCCATTGCGCATGTCGTACAGGAACGTACAGTCCGGGCCAGACGTGAGATCTCCCAGGCGGAAGCGATTGGCGTTGGAGCAGCCGAATACGTCGTAGCAGTCGGCAAAAGCGGGGGCCGCGAGCGTTGAAACCGCCAAGGCGGCGAGAGCCAATGTCAGGTTGCTGCGCATTTCAGTCGTCCTTGCCCCGTGAAAGTGCGGCGTGGATCGCTTAAGGCGCGCCCATCCGCAAATCAGCCTTCGCCTGCTCAATCAACTCACTCGTTTTCGAGCCTTGCAGCCGCGCGATGTCGTCCTGATACTTCAGTAGCACGCCAAGCGTATCTGAAACCATTGCAGGGTCCAGCACGACAGCGTCAAGCTCAGTGAGCGCACTCGCCCAGTCGAGCGTCTCCGCAACGCCCGGCGACTTGAATAGATCGAGCTTGCGCAGCCGCTGCACGAAAGCGACCAGTTCGGCGGTCAGCCTTTCCGCCGCCTGCGGCGCTTTCGCGCGCACGATCGCCACTTCGCGCGCAGCGTCGGGATAGCCAATCCAGTGATAGAGGCAGCGGCGCTTCAGCGCGTCGTGGATCTCGCGCGTTCGGTTGGAGGTGATAATCACGATCGGCGGCGTTTCGGATTTGATGACGCCGAGTTCGGGGATCGTCACCTGGAACTCGGATAAAACCTCCAACAGATAAGCTTCGAAAGCTTCGTCGGCGCGATCGACCTCGTCGATCAGCAAAACAGGCGCGCCGCCGTCGCTAGGCTCCAACGCCTGCAACAGCGGCCGGCGGATCAGATAGCGATCTGAAAAGATGTCATGTTCGATACGGTCTCGGTCATGCTCGCCAGCGGCTTCGGCAAGCCGTATCGCCATCATCTGCGCGGGATAATTCCATTCATAGACGGCGGTCGCGACGTCGAGGCCCTCGTAGCATTGCAAACGGATCAACTTGCGGCCAAGCGATGCGGCCAGCACCTTGGCGATCTCGGTCTTGCCAACGCCGGCTTCGCCTTCGAGCAGCAACGGCCGGCCGAGCCGGAGGCTCAGGAACACCACCGTCGCCAGCGAGCGCTCGGCGACGTAGTTCGCGCGCGAAAGCAGCGCGAGCGTTTCGTCAATCGACTGCGGCAGTTGCGCGCCAGTCCGAACCCCATCGGCCATTCCAAACGCCTCACTGAGAAAACATGACGCCCTCCGACTTAGCCGGAAGGCGCTTTCTTCAATCCCAACGGTCGTTCTAGATCAACCCGCAGCCTGCACCGCGCGCTTCGCCATCACGGTAACGAGATGCGCGCGGTATTCTGCGTCGGCATGCAGATCGGCGATCATCAGGCCCGGATCGACTTTGATTCCCTCAATCGCGGCGGCCGAAAAATTCGCCGCCAATGCCGCTTCCATCGCGCGCTCGCGAAACACGCCGCTCGAGCCCGCGC
>JAYTRP010000288.1:0-5194 GCA_043746145.1 Hyphomicrobiales bacterium
GATCTCATTGAGCCAAGCGCCTGAACGCGGGTTAGCGCGCGCCATTCGCGATAACCCGTCCGCGAGACGCGAGAGCTCTAAATCGTTTCGCCGCATGGCGGCGAGCGCCGCCGCGCTGGGTTCCACGATCTTCCTCAGCTCGAACAGGTTGCGGATGAAGGGTTCGTTCGGGGCGACGTCGAAATGCCAAGCGAGTATGTCGGGGTCCAGGAAGTGCCAGGCAGAGCGAGAAGCGGCTTTCGTGCCGACTTTCGGCAGGGCCAAGACCATTCCCTTCGCGGAAAGCGTGCGAATGGCCTCTCGATAAGCGCCGCGCGAAACCCCGTAGGCTTCGCTCGCGCTTTCCTCGCGGGGCAGAAGGGCGTCTGCCGCAATTTCGCCCTTGATTATCTCGCAGGCGATGCGATGCGCCAGAGATCCATGCAACCGCGAGCGGCTAGACATGAACAGCGGTTCCACTTCCACCAGAGTCGGCTCTCGCGAAAGCTCTATCGCGCTGGTCGCTTCCTTCTCGACCGCCGGCGGCGTCGGACGGAGACCCTTTTCGCCGTTCGGCGTCGCGCGGGCGCGGGCCGTCACGAATTGAAGTATCGAATTCGCGGCCTCGGTGACGCTCAACACGACGCCGACAAAATGCAGGCAGCCATGCGGAAGGCTTGGCCACAGCGACAGGGAGACGTCGACCCGCGCTTTGGTCAGTTCGCCGTAGAAGGCGAGCGTGTCGTCGAGCAAAAGGTCGCATTCCGCGCCGATGCAGAGCGTCGGCGGAAAACCCACGAGGTCCGCCGCGAGCGGACTCAACTTCTTCGCGCGGTCCTCCGCAGGGAGGTGCGGGGCATAAAGGTTCCAGAACCATCGCATTTGCGAGGCGGAGAGCCCAAACCGGCCGTCGCCATAGAGGCGGTGCGAAGACAGGTTCATCTCCGGCGCATAGGCTCCATAAATCGATACGAAACATGCGACCTGTCTTCGCCGCTCGGCCGAAAGCCCCAAAATGCTCATGGCGGCAAGATTGGCGCCCGCCGAATCGCCCGCCAACAGCACGGGGCCGCCTCTCCACGAGAGAATTTGCTCGACGACCGCCGTGACTTGGTGAACGGCGGTGGGGAAAGGATGCTCCGGCGCGAGCGCATATTCGATCTGGATCACCCGGCCTGAAATCTGCCCCGCCAACCAGCGGGCGATGTGATCGTGGCTGCGGATGCCTCCGATGACCCATCCGCCACCGTGAACAAAAATAAGTGTGAGATCCTTTTCGTCGGGATTGTAGACGCGGATTCCGACCGGACCAACGGTGGTTGAGAGTGTTTGATCCTCGGAAACAATGTCTCCCATCTCCGCGCCACGAGACGCCAACTCGGCGTATTCATCGACCCACAAGCGTGTGTGGCGAAGGTTGTAAGACCCATCGTCATCAGCATACCGTTGTTCGATCCGGACCGCGTTCATCTTGTCCGACAAATCGGGTGCAATAATCCCGTCGGCACGCCCAATCGCCTTTCTATCGATCAACAACGCCATGAAAAATGTAACCTCATATCGAGTGATGGTACAATTTTTTATTTACGCGGACATCAATGACCAATTTCGTTGACGTTGTCCGACAAATGTTTTATCCAATAATTGTCTTCCTCGCAACTATTTTGCGGAAAGGAAGGCGGGAGAGTGCACGGACCGCGCGAGACGGACCGCCAGACTGGAGGAAGACCATGAATTTCAATGCTTACCGGAAACAATTTCTGGCCTTGACGACCTTGGTGTGCGTAGCCGCCTTGATTTCGCCAGCGAGGGCCGACGACAAACAGATAGCCATCGACTTCGTCTCTGGACCGCTCAATGATTCGTTCTTTCCGCCTTTGTATCAGGGCGCGCAGGACGCCGCGAAGGTCCTTGGGGTCAAGCTAAACTACATCCCGATCGACGAGGCTGACATCGAGGCGTCGTCCGCTCGCACGATGCAGGCGGCCATCGCGCAGAAACCCGACGCGATCGTCGTCGGCGATTTCATTACCGGCGTGGTCGACCCGCTCATCAAGCAGGCGATCGCAGCCGGGATTCCCGTGTACGTGAACCAATCGGGGCAAGACCAGTGGAAGTCGGACGGCGCGTTCGGCTTCGTCGGTCAGCAAGGCATGGAAGTTGGCGTGGTCGCTGCGGAGCATCTCCAGGCCGCGGGCGGGAAAAACATCCTTTGCGTCATCAACGTGCCGGGAAACCCTTATCTTCAAGCGATCTGCAAAGGGCTTGCTGGTAAAGCCAAGGACACGGGAATCACTTCCGCAAATCTCGAACTGCCGACGGCGGATTCCACCGATCAGGGCAAGGTCTCGCGCGACATCGGCGCCTACTTGCAGTCTCACAAGGGCGTCGACGCGATATTCACCGAGAACGCCGCCGTGGGGACGGCCGCCTCGGCCGCCGTGGACGCCGCGGAGCTTGGCGGAAAGGTCTTGATCGGCACTATGGAAGCGTCGAAAGTCGCCCTCCAGCAGGTCAAGAACGGAAAGATCCTGTTTCTGATCAATGAACAGCCGTATCTCGATGGCTTCTACGGAGTCCTATTCGCCTATCAGTACGCCAAATACGGCTTGGCGCCGGTTGGCGTCGTCTCAACCGGTCCCAGTGTCATCGACAAAACCAACGTCGACAAGATCTCAACGGTGTTTGACAAATACCCGAACGTTATCGGGTCCAAATAACCTCTGGCGATTCGGACCACCCACTGCTTAAACGCGCGCGAGACAAAGCATTGACGAGCTCGAACAACCAATCTGATCAAATTGGCGGGATGAATGCCCGCCGGTTCACGGTGTTTCATGATCTGCTGCGTCGGCCCGAGGCCGGTGGCGTCATTTCCGCCATTCTGGCGTTTGCTTTCTTCGCCATCCTGGCGGGGAACAGCGGATTTCTAACCAATTTGGGCACGGCCTATTGGCTTGACACGGCGTCCGAACTCGGAATTGTCGCGATCCCAGTCGGCATGTTGATGATTGGCGGAGAATTCGATCTTTCCGTCGGCGCCGTGGTCGGGGCTACGTCGATGATCGTCGCCATTTCCGGCGGCTACTACGAGTTGCCGGGGTGGGTGGGATTTATGATCGCGCTCGTCGTGGGCGCGATGGTAGGTTTGCTCAACGGGTTCATCGTTGTTCGGACCCGTCTTCCTTCCTTCATCGTTACTTTGTCGACCATGCTGATGGTGACGGGCGGTATTCTCGGCATCTCAATCGGCCTGACGGGGTCAAGCAGTATCTCCGCAATACCCTCCGACTTTCTCGGGGTCGTGCTAGCCCTCAAATGGCACGAGTATCACATATCCATATTTTACTGGCTGCTGGTCGCCGGAATCGCGATTTACGTCATGGAGAACACTTCCTTCGGCAATTGGGTGTACGCGACCGGAGGGAACGCCCAGACGGCGCGCCTCGCCGGCGTTCCGATCGATCGCGTGAAAATCATTCTGTTCATGATTTCGTCTCTTGGCGCCGTCCTGCTCGGAACAATCGAGACCTACAATTTTCAGAACGGCAGCGTCACGCTTGGTGCCCAGTACGTCTTCACCGGCATCGCCGCCTGCGTGATCGGCGGCATCCTGCTAACAGGTGGCTATGGCTCGCTGCTCGGCAGCGCGTTCGGCGCGATCACCTACGGCATCGTCTCGCTCGGCGTGTTCTTCCTCGGATGGAACGCCGATCTCACCGAATTGTTTATCGGCTTGCTGCTGTTGCTCGCGGTCATGGCGAACAACCGCCTCAGAACGATGGCGATGGGGAGATAGTGCGCATGGGCAACGAAACCGTCCCCATCATCCAGCTTCGCAACGCCTCGAAAGCCTATCTTGGCGTGACGGCGGTGAAGAACCTCTCCTTGGCGCTGCGCGCGGGACAGGTCACATGCCTACTCGGCGAAAATGGCGCAGGAAAGTCAACTGTTATCAAGATGCTGACCGGCGTCGAAAAGCCGACGATCGGGGAAATGTTGGTTGATGGGGCGCCGTCACATTTTGAAAGCCCGCGCGACGCTCGCGAACGTGGGATTGCGACAGTCTATCAAGAAGTCGGCACGCTGCCGCTCATGAGCGTGGCGAGGAATTTCGTGCTCGCCGCGGAGCCGACGAAGGGTCGAGGCATCTTTCGCCGCCTCGATTTGGCGGCTGCCGGCAAAATCGCGGTTGAGCGGATGCGCGAGTTAGGAATCAGCCGGGTCACCGACGGCAAACAACTGGTGGGAACGCTATCGGGCGGCGAACGGCAGGCCTTGGCGATCGCCCGTGCGCTTCATTTTGGCGCACGCGTTCTCGTGCTCGACGAGCCGACCGCAGCGCTAGGCGTTCGAGAATCGGCGACCGTTCTGCGACTGATCGAGCGAGTTCGAGATTCCGGAGTCGCTGTCGTGTTCATTACGCACAATGCTTACCATGCCCACTCTGTCGGCGACGATTTCATTATTCTCCGACGCGGCGAGGTGCTTGACGCGTTCAAACGAGGCAACAAAACTGTTGGGGAGATTATCGAGCTAATGGCGGGCGGCGCTGAGCTGCAATCGCTTCTCACCAAAAGCGAGCAGGCCTCTCTTCGCACGTGACAAACATAGTGTCGAATCCGCATGCTTGGCAATTCGCACAGTCTCGCCCGGTTCGCTCACGTTAATGGGCGATTCGCGAAACATCGATTTTGGAACCGCACGGCTCCGCAATCCGCTAAGGAGAGACCAGCTCTGCCCCAACGTGATCAAATACCGCTTGCATTTGGGGTGATAGGCCTCCACAATCCGGTCGCGCATTAAAAAATATCCCGAGGCCGAGACGACAGCCGGCCCGATCGCCTTGCAGATATTCTTTTCCTTATATTTGAAGACACTATTTCGTCGTCCGTGAAGAACTCTCAACCCTTTGGATTTTGAGGGCTCTCGAGTAATCCACAAATATTCGTTTCTGCCGGATTCTAACCCTGGCGGCACGGATACCTTGCAAATTGCAACAGGCGCCGGGTCGTGATTCTCTGCTCTCGAGAAGCGCGATTCGGAGATTTGCGATGCGGCCAAAGGAGCGTCGGGACATCGGGCAGGAGGACCTGTTTCGCGCGCGGCTGGATCAGATCATCGACAGGAGCCATCCGCTAGCGAAGCTGGCGGCGTCGGTGGATTGGGCGTTTCTGGAAATGCGGTTCGGCGCGGCCTACACGGACAGGACGGG
>JAYTRP010000289.1:0-15347 GCA_043746145.1 Hyphomicrobiales bacterium
GACGCTGCGTGCGCCCAACGTCGCCGGCGACAAGTCGGCTTTGTTTGCAACCCTTGGTCCCCGTGTAGATGGCGGGATCGTGCTCTCCGGCCACACCGATGTTGTGCCTGCGGCGGGACAGGCCTGGACCCACGATCCGTTCACCCTAACCGAAGTGGACGGGCGCCTTTACGGTCGCGGCAGTTGCGACATGAAGGGGTTCGACGCCTGCGTTCTCGCAATGGCGCCGACCTTTCTCGCCGCTGACTTGAAGCGCCCCATTCATATCCTGCTGAGCTATGACGAAGAAACCACCTGCCGCGGGTCGCTCGACATCATCGCGCGGTTCGGCAACGACCTGCCCCAGCCATCTATGGTCTTTGTCGGCGAGCCGACGCTCATGGCGGTCGCCGATGCGCACAAGGGCGTCGCCACGTTCCGAACGATTGTGACCGGGGTTGCGGGCCATTCGGCGAATCCGACGCTTGGCGCCAATGCGATTTCCGCGGCCTGCGAAATCGTCGCTGAAATCGACCGGCTCGCCCGCGAACTCGAAGCCCCCGAGCGGCAGGATGCCCGATTTAATCCGCCCTACTCCACCTATCACGCCGGACTGATCCGGGGCGGCTCGGCGCGTAACATTCTGGCGCATGACTGCGAGATTGGGTGGGAGTTTCGCGGGTTGCCTAACACGAGCGCGGCGGAGGCGCTGGCGCGAGTGCAGGCTTTCATTGACGCCGTCGCGCTGCCCCGGCTACGTCGCTATCGCGCCGAAGCTTCGATCCAAACTATCCTGGACGTGGACGTGCCGGGTCTCGCCGCAGCGCCGGGATCGATTGCCGAGGTCCGCGCGCTGCGGCTCGCGCGCGCCAATTCGACAATCGCAGTGTCCTACGCCACTGAAGCGGGCCATTTCGAGCTCGCCGGCTTGCCAACGATCGTCTGTGGACCCGGCTCGATCGAGCAGGCGCACAAACCCGATGAGTTTCTTGCGGTCGATCAACTCGCTGCGGGACTAGGGTTTCTAGAACGCTTGGCGGAAGACCTGTCGCAATGAGAAATCCGGGACAACCGCGCGCAGCATCGCCGGTTCTCCACTTACGTCATCGGTTTTAAACCCCTATCGCTTGCCGCTGCCTATCGTCACGTGTCATCGCGCCGTGACAAGATCATGCTAAAGCGTTAGCAAATTACAATTCGTGGGCCTACTTACGGGGATAAACTCGTCCGCACCACGGATCGAGTTGGGGGTTTGGAGCGTTTCGATGCCCATAAATAAATTCTTGTACTTCGGCGACTTTGTCGCAATCCCGTTTGCAGTACTGTTCTTCTGCGGGCTTTCGCTACACACGGCCGGCTGGGGAGCGATGCCAACTTTTACGCTGACATTAATCGTCGGCGCAGCATTTTGGACGTTTGCCGAATATTGGATTCATCGGACGCTCTATCATCACGCGCCGCTGCTTTCGCCTTTGCACGACGCTCATCATCGCGCGCCTAACGCCTTCATCGGCGTACCGTCGTTCATCTCAAGCGGCTTCGTCATTCTCGTATGCTACGTTCCACTCATGTTCTTTTCACCTTTGGCGGCAGATGGCTTCACCTCAGGCGTGCTGATCGGATACGCCGGCTATATGGTGGTTCATCACGCAACCCATCACTGGACAATCCAGCCGGGCGATTGGCTGTATAATTCGCGGCTTCGGCACCTTGCGCATCATTATCACGACCACGCGAACTTCGGCGTGGTTACTGGATTTTGGGACCGTGTCTTCGGTACAACAGCAATCCGCCGAGACAGACTAGCGGGCGCCTAATTCATCGCCACGCATTGCATGGGCTATAGCTTTAGTCTAACCGAAGGAGTAATTGCCGGCGGTCCCGCGCCGGCTTTTTGCATGGATCGGGCCCTTGACGAGACCAATAACGCCGCTGCTGGACAAAATTCATACTCCCGATGACTTGCGTCGCCTGCCTATAGGAGAGTTGCGTAAACTCGCTGACGAATTACGGGAAGAGACAATCAGCGCGGTTTCGGTCACCGGCGGTCATCTCGGCGCTGGCCTTGGCGTAGTCGAACTGACGGTGGCGCTGCATTACGTTTTTGACACTCCGCGCGACCGAATAATCTGGGATGTTGGCCACCAAGCCTATCCCCATAAAATTCTGACTGGCCGTCGCGATCGCATCCGGTCGCTCCGTCAGGCTGGCGGACTGTCCGGCTTCACGAAACGCACGGAGAGCGAATACGACCCGTTCGGCGCGGCGCATTCCTCTACCTCGATCTCAGCCGGGCTCGGAATGGCGGTCGCGCGCGACCTGAAGAAGCGCGACAACGCGGTGATCGCAATCATCGGCGACGGCGCGATGTCGGCGGGCATGGCGTACGAGGCGATGAACAATGCGGGCGGTTTGCAGTCGCGTTTGATCGTGATTCTCAACGATAACGATATGTCTATTGCTCCGCCGGTTGGCGCCATGTCGGCTTATCTTGCCCGTCTTGCCTCAAGCCGCACTTGGCTGACCCTACGCGACACCGCCAAGCAACTCGCACGCCACTTTCCGAAGTTCCTTTATGACAAGGCCAAGCAGGCTGAGGAATACGGCCGCGGCATGGTCACCGGCGGCACGCTGTTCGAGGAACTCGGCTTTTACTACGTCGGCCCGATCGATGGTCACAACCTCGACCACCTGCTGCCGATCCTAAAGAATGTGAAAGACGCGAAAGGGCCGGTTCTGATCCACGTCGTAACCAAAAAGGGCAAGGGCTATCCGCCCGCGGAATCGGCGTCCGACAAGTATCACGGCGTCAACGCCTTCGACGTCATCACCGGCAAGCAGTCAAAGCCAAAGGCTAATGCGCCCGCTTACACCAAAGTGTTCGCCGACGCCCTTATCCAAGAGGCGTCGTTCGATCCAAAAATCGTCGCGATCACGGCCGCTATGCCCGGCGGAACAGGTCTCGATCACTTTGGCGCGGCCTATCCCGATCGCATGTTCGACGTCGGCATCGCCGAGCAGCACGCGGTTACGTTCGCGGCAGGTCTGGCGTCGGAGGGAATGAAGCCTTTCTGCGCGATCTACTCGACTTTCTTGCAGCGCGCCTACGATCAGGTCGTGCACGACGTCGCGATCCAGAACTTGCCGGTGCGTTTCGCGATCGATCGCGCCGGGTTGGTTGGGGCCGACGGCGCCACCCATGCGGGCTCCTTCGACGTCGCCTATCTCGCCTGCCTGCCGAATATGACCGTGATGGCGGCGGCTGACGAGGCCGAGCTCAAGCATATGGTGGCGACCTGCGTGGCCCATAACAGCGGCCCTATTGCGCTGCGTTATCCCCGTGGCGAGGGCGTCGGCGTCGAAATGCCGGAACGCGGCGAAGTTTTGCCGATCGGCAAGGGTCGCATCATGCGCGAGGGAACGCGGGTTGCGATTCTGTCGCTCGGCTCGCGGCTTGCCGAGGCGCTGCAGGCGGCGGAAGACCTGGGAGCGCGAGGTCTGTCGACAACGGTGGCGGACGCTCGTTTCGCCAAGCCGCTCGACCGCGAGATGATCCTGGACCTCGCGTCACATCATGAGGTGTTTATCACGATCGAGGAAGGTTCCGTCGGCGGCTTTGGCTCACACGTGCTAAGCCTGCTCGCCTCCGCGGGCGCCCTCGACAAGGGCCTTAAGATCCGCACCATGACCTTGCCGGATGTGTTCCAGGATCACGACAAACCGGAACGCCTCTACGCCGCCGCAAAACTCGACGCGAAGGCGATCGTCGCGCAAACGCTGGAAGCGCTTGGCCCGCGCGCTGAAATTGCAAGCCTCACCGCTTGACGCCAGAGCCGCGCGAGAACGAGAGCGAGCATAGGATATTCGTCAATCTCGTCGCTGCGATCGCCTTGCTTATTTTGGCGATCGCAGGGTTTTGGTTGCTGCGGTTCCTCGATCAGAGCCGTAAGCTGCAAGCTTGCCTTGAGGCGGGACGGCGCGATTGCGCCGAACAGTTTGCGCCAACGCAGCGGTAACGGCGCGCTTGTCGGCAGGCGGCGCGAGCCGCAACGCCCTGCCTGCCTCCCCGCGAATTAGCGGCCTGCTACTTCTCCACCCTGTTATAAACGTCCTCGATCCGCACGATATCGTCCTCACCGAGATAGGACCCCGTCTGCACCTCGATCAGTTCTAGGTTGATCTTCCCTGGATTGGCGAGGCGATGCGTCACGCCAATCGGCAGAAAGATCGACTCGTTCTCGTGAACGACCGTAACTTCGGCGCCCCGCGTCACTTCCGCGGTTCCTTTCACCACGACCCAATGCTCAGCGCGGTGATAATGGCGCTGCAGCGAGAGGCGATGTCCCGGCGTCACGACGATGCGCTTGACCTGATATCGCGCACCGTGATCGATCGACTGGTAGTAGCCCCAGGGTCGGTACATTCGCTTATGCTCGGTCGCCTCTTTTCGATGGCTCCGCTTGAGCGTTTCGACGAGTTGTTTGACCTTGTCGCCCTGGTCATGCGCAAGCACGAGCACCGCATCGTTGGTGGTGACGACGATCAGGTCCTTGACGCCCACCACTGCGGTGAGCAGCCCGTTCGAACGGACATGCACGTTATGTGAGTCAAGCGCCACGGCATCAGCGCCATAGAATGAATTGCCGTTCGCGTCGCGATCCGACAACTTCCAGACCGCATCCCAATTACCCACGTCGGACCAGCCGATGTCTGCGGGCACCACGGCTGCACGCTTGGTGCGCTCCATCACCGCATAGTCGATCGACTTTTTCGGCGATTGACCGAAAGCCTCTGCATCGAGCGCGAGGAAAGCGAGGTCGTGTCGCGCGCCCTTGATCGCCGCCGTCGCCGCCGTCACCATCTCGGGCTCCAAATTCTGCAATTCCTCCAGCATCGTGTCAGCACGAAAAAAGAAATTGCCGGAATTCCAGAGATAGCCAGACTCGACGTAACGCTCGGCCGTCGCCCGCTCGGGCTTCTCGACGAAAGCCTCGATCGCGAAGGCCCCCGTTCCCGGGATCGCCGCGCCTGGACAGATATAGCCGTAGCCGATTGCGGGCTCTGTCGGCTTGACGCCTAGCATGACGATATAGCCCTGCTCCGCGGCTTCGGCGGCGGCTTCGCAGGTTGTCAGAAACGCCTCGGTCTTGGTCACCACATGATCGGATGCGAACACGGCGAGCACCGCCTTCGGATCGCGCTCGATGGCCAGGGCGGTCGCGACGGCGACCGCCGGCCCGGAATCGCGCCTGACCGGCTCGGTCACAATGATGGCCGTCGCGCGGATCTCGTCGAGTTGCTCCTTCACCAGGAAACGGTAGTCGTAGTTGGTGATCACGATAGGCGGTTCGAACAGCGGGCCGCTGACCCGCGCAATCGTATCCTGGAATGTCGAACGCGTGCCAAACAGGGCAATGAATTGTTTTGGCATGGTCTCGCGCGACTCAGGCCAAACCCGCGTCCCCGCACCGCCGCACATGATCACCGGCAAAATCTTCGCCATCGTCCCGCCTCGGGTTAAATTTGTCGCGCTTTGATTACGCGTCAGTGTCGCTTTAAGTTTTCCATCAAGCGCCGATGCGCTTCCGGAATTGGGGTCGGCCGTCCGCTTTCTCGCGTCACGTAAACATGGGTATAGCCACCTTGTGCGCTTGCCGTCGTGGCGCCCGCCCGGAACACGGCGAGTAAATAGGAAACTGACGAACGGCCAATCGTCTCCACCGCGACGCCAACCTCTACCGGGTCGGGAAACGACAAAGCCGAGAAAAACTTACAATGGCTCTCGACGACAAGCCCGATTACTTCGCTTGCAGAAGGCGCGAGCAGCCCGGCCTCGATCAGAATTGCATTCACCGCAGCGTCAAAAAACTCGTAATAGACCACGTTGTTGAGATGGCCATACGGATCGTTATCCTTCCAACGCGTAGTCATGCTGACGAAGCGGGGATAAGCCTCGCGCGGCGCCGGCGCGGCGCGCTGTTCATGGCTGTCAGTCCCGCTCAGCCGCCTGCTCCGAAATCATCCCCACGGCTGTTTGCCGCCTTTGCGATATAGACAAGGTCGACCACAGATCACAAGCGGGAGAAAACATCGATGAACGACGAGCCAGGGCCGTCCCCAGCCGCCGAACTCGCAGCCGCTGGCGAGGTAATCGGTGTCGCGCCGCGACTTCGCCGCCTGATTGCGCCGAACGCTTCGCCCTTCACATTCACCGGAACCTGTTCGTATATCATTGGCGAAGGCGAGGTCGCGATCCTCGATCCGGGCCCCGATAGTGATGCGCATCTCTCCGCGCTACTGGCGGCGACGGCCAACGAGCGCGTCAGCCATATCATCGTAACCCACACGCATCGGGATCACACGGCGCTGACCAACCGCCTGCGCGAGGCGACCGGCGCCCGTGTGATCGGCGCAAGGCCACACATTCCGCGCGCCGGTTCGCCGAAGGGGTTAGATGCCGCCCACGACCTTACCTACACGCCCGATCGCGTGATGGTGGAGGGCGACCGTCTCGCTTTTGGCGACGTCGCACTGTCCGCGATCGCTACGCCGGGCCACGCCTCAAATCATCTGTGTTTCGTTTATGAAAACGAAGGCTCGATGTTTAGCGGCGACCACGTCATGGCATGGTCGACCACGGTAGTCGCCCCGCCGGATGGTTCGATGTCGGACTATATGGCGTCGCTGGAGAAGCTGCGGGATCGCGAGGAGACAATCTACTGGCCGGGTCACGGCGGCCCGGTGCGCGATCCCCGTCGCTACGTCCGTGGTCTGATCGGCCACCGGCGCGTTCGAGAAGCGGGAATTCTCGACCGCGTGCGAGCGGGCCCGCAGACGGTCGCCGAGATCGTGGTTCGGGTCTACGCCGGTCTCGCGCCCGAATTGCGCGGCGCCGCTGCGTTGTCCACGCTCGCTCACCTCGAAGACCTCGTTGCGCGGGGGCTGGTTTTTAGAGACGGCGACGAACCGATGAGCGCGCTGTACAGGCCCGGGCAGGCGCTGCCGTTGACGATTATGGTGAATGGTTTGTCCACTCAAGCATCCGTCATTGTGGACAAGGCGGAGCGGCAATGACCGCGAAGCGCCCTGCCGCCTGCCACGAGACCGCGGTTACGCGTTGCCGTGCGTCTCGAACATGGCGAGATCCAGCGCCTCGCGGGGGTTTCGACCCGCCCACAGCACAAACTGAAATGACTGGAAGTAAGTCTCGCAGGCTTTGAGGGCCGCTTCCACGACGCTACGGCACTGGGCGTCGCTCGCCCGCGCGCCGCCCGCCAGACAATGCGAATGGCGGAACATCACGACGGCCTCGCGGCTCCACACGTCAAAGTGGCCCAGCCATAATTGTTCGTTGATCATTTGCACCAGTTCGCCAATTTCGGTGCGCTTGCGTGGCGGAATCTTAAGATCGAAGGAGCAACTGACATGCAGCGCCTCGATATCGGCGAGCCAAGTGAACGCGACTTCGTATTGCGCCCACACGCCAGCGACCAGAATCGAGATCTCGTCTTCGTCGGCGCGATCAAACGCCCACTCGTTAAGCGCTGCGAGGCGCTCAACGACATCGACGGGATGTTCGGAACCTTCAGCCGATTCGTTTTCGATGGGAGTCATGATCCATCTTTCGGAAGACATTGACGGTACGCTGGGAACATGACGCAAATCCCGACCGGCGAAGGAGCGAGCGCCCCGAATCACCTTGCGCCGAAGATATAGGCCGGCGCGCTGTTCGGATAATCACACGTCGCTGATTCGCGCGCCGTCGTATAGCTTCCGTTATGACTCGTCCACAGAATCTCTCAACCGAATCAACCGACTCAGAGTGGATTCTGCATCGCCGCGAGGTTTGCTTCGAGCAGAGCGATTCGGGTTTCCAACGCAACATTCGCGGCTCTGGCGTTCACCGCCATCTCCCGCGCAGCCTCGAATTCCTCGCGGCTCACCAAGTCCATACTCGCCACAAGGCGTTCCAACTGGGCGCGCGCGAGCGTCTCGACTTCCCGCCGTGCGCCGTCCGCGAGGCCGGCGACGTCGGTCATTAGTCGGGAAACGTCGTCGAACAGGCGACCGCGTGTCTGAGGCATGGTTCGATCTCCGGGCGCGAGAGGCGCTGGCCGACATTTGGCGTGCGCCGGGCGAGGGCGCAATAGCGGTTTGACGACGACAACTTGGCGCTAACGTCATCGCCATGACATTATGCCCGGCTGAAAAGGGGAACCAGGGATGTCAGACGCCACGCCGCGCGCCGTGAAGGACCCGCGCGCCGCGCAAGAACCGCCGCGCGCGCCGCTGCATCCGCATACCGTAACTGCCGGCGGCGAGACCTGGACGGACGAGTACGCCTGGATTCGCGCAGAAAATTGGCGAGACGTGCTTCGCGATCCGGCAGCTCTGCCGACGCCCATTCGCGAGCTGCTCAAGGCCGAGAACGCTTATGCCGACGAGATCCTCGCTCAATCGGCGGCCTTACAACGCCAGCTAACGCGCGAAATGCGAGCGCGACTGAAAGAGGACGAGAACGAGCCCCCGGCGCCTGACGGGCCCTGGAGCTATTACACGCGTTTCCGCAACGGCGGCCAGCATCGCATCGCGTGTCGCCGACCCCGCAATGGCGGCCAGGAAACGGTGCTGATCGACGGCGACGCGCGCGCGCGCGGACAGGCTTTCTTCTATCTGGGCGCGGCGCGGCATTCGCCCGACCATAATAAGTTTGCATGGAGCGCCGACGAAAAAGGCAGCGAAATGTATCTGATCCACGTTCGCGACCTCGTCGACGACGTCGATCTCGCCGACCGGATCGAGAACGCGACCGGCGAACTCGTCTGGGCGCGCGACTCCCGCAGCTTCCTCTATGTGGTGCAGGACGAGCAGCACCGACCTTGTCGCGTGATGCTGCATCAGCTCGGAACGCCAGCCGGCGAGGATGTCTGCATCTTTGAGGAAGCAGACCCGGCCTGGTTCATCAGCCTTTCGCCGACGCGGCTGGGGCTTCGCGTATTTGTCCAGGTTCATGGCCACGATGCGACCGAGTTTCACGTCGTCGATCTCTCGGCCCCGCTCGATCCCCCGCGCCCAATGGCGCCGCGGCGACTGGGTTTCCGTTATCAGCCGTTCGACCACGGCGAGGTTTTTTTCATCAAGTCGAACCGGGACGGCGCGCTCGATTTCGAACTTCTCGTCGCGCCCAGCGAAGCGCCGCAGGAGGCCAACTGGCGACCCTACTTGCCCGAGCAGCCGGGCCGGCTGATCGAAAACGTCGGCGTATTCCAAGACTTCCTGGTCCTGCACGCACGGGAGAACAACGTTCCGCATCTGATCGTACGTGACCTTCACGACGGCTCCAGTCACGAGATCGCCTTTGACCCGCCGACTTATTTTCTCAAGCTCGAAACGGTTTACGAATTCGAAACGTCCGTGTTTCGCTTCAGCTTTTCCTCGATGGCGTGCAGTCAGGAAACCTACGATTACGACATGGCGACACGCCAGCGGCGCCTCGTGAAGAAGCAGGCGACGCCGCCGTCTTTCCACGCCCCGGACTACGTGGTCGAGGGTCTGTTCGCCCAAGCTTTGGACGGCGAAAGCGTGCCGATTTCCGTGCTGCGCCGGCGTGACGTCGTGATCGACGGCTCGGCTCCGCTGCTGATCTACGGCTATGGCGCTTACGGCCACAGCGTTGACGCGGGTTTCTCCGCCAATCGCTTTTCGCTGGTCGACCGCGGCTTTGTCTATGCGATCGCCCATGTCAGAGGCGGCTCGGAGAAGGGGTTTCGCTGGTACGAGGCGGGCAAGCTCGCCAACAAAGCGAACACGTTCAGCGATTTCCTCGCGGCGACACGCTATCTCGCCAAGGCTGGTTACGCCGATCCTCAGCGCATCATCGCGCACGGAGGGAGCGCCGGAGGTCTGCTGATGGGTGCGATCGCCAATATCGCGCCGGAGCTTTATGCCGGAATTATCGCCGATGTCCCGTTCGTCGACGTGCTGAACACCATGCTGGACGCGTCATTGCCGCTGACCCCGCCGGAATGGCTCGAATGGGGCGATCCCGCGCGCGATCCCGAGGCGTTCGCCAACATCAAGGCGTATTCGCCCTACGACAATGTGCGGCCGCAGCGCTATCCCGCCATTCTGGCGCTAGCAGGACTCGCTGATCCCAGGGTGACTTATTGGGAGCCGGCCAAATGGGTGGCGCGGCTGCGGGCGACCATGACCGGCGGCGGCCCGATTCTGCTGCGCACCGCGATGGAGGCCGGCCATGCCGGAGCCCCAGGGCGTTTCGACCGGCTCGAGGAGATCGCGCGAGTTTATTCTTTTGCAATTTCGGTCGCGGAAGGACGGATTAGAAACGTTTGAAGCCGCTACTCCGCCAACTTTGCGATGTCTTCCGCCAGATGTAGAGGCTTCTGCGATGTTTGAGAATTACTCGTCGTCATCTTCCCCGCTTCGGGCCGGCCCCGCGCCAGGGATAACATAGGTCCCCTTGAGCCAGCGGTGCAGATCGACGTCGGCGCAACGGCGCGAACAAAACGGCGTAAACTCGGCGACACGCGGCTTGCCGCAAATCGGGCACGGGTTGGCCCGGGCGCCCTCTTTTTTCGACGTGGGATCGTTCATGGCGCCCAGCCCGCGTGCGGCGAATAGCCTTCCCCCGCAAGCAGCGCCGCGGTTTCGGCCAACGGCAAGCCGACAACGCTGGAATAGGAGCCAACCAATCGAATCACGAACGCCCCCGCAAGGCCTTGGATCGCATAACCTCCGGCCTTGCCGCGCCATTCGCCGCTGGCGAGATAGGCGCGAATTTCATCGCGCGACAGTCGCTTGAATCGCACTCGCGTCTCCACGATTCGGGACCGACGGGCGCCGCTAGGCGTAACCGCCGCGAGGCCGGTGTAAACGCGATGCTGCCGGCCAGACAACAGCCTAAGGCAGTCCTCCGCCTCCTCGGTAATCTCCGCCTTGGGCAAGACCCGACGGCCGACACAGACCACCGTGTCCGCGGCCAGTGTAAGCGCCCGCCCGATCTCGGGCCGCTTCTCCGCGATCGCCGAGGCGATCTCGGCCTTCTCTGCGGCAAGACGTTCGGCGAGCGCGCGCGGGCTCTCGCCGCGACGGGGAGTTTCCTCGATGTCAGCAGGTATGACAGCGTCCGGCTCGACCCCGATCTGCGCGAGCAGCGCAAGACGGCGAGGCGAGCCTGAGGCGAGGACTAGGCGCGGACGCGCCGCAGCTTCGCTCACGCGCACGATCCCATGGCGAACCCCCTCGGCGCGAACGATTATTTGAATCGGTAGGTTATTCGCCCTTTGGTAAGATCGTAGGGCGTCATCTCCACAAGGACTTTGTCGCCCGCGAGCACACGGATGCGATTCTTGCGCATCTTGCCAGCGGTGTGGGCGATGATTTCGTGTTCGTTTTCGAGTTTGACGCGGAATGTCGCATTGGGCAGCAGTTCCACCACGTAACCCGGAAATTCCAGCAATTCTTCCTTCGACATACTAACCTTTCTAGCTTCGCCGCGGCGTCAGGACAGTTCGATCAAGCGAACGCAACCTAAGCGCAAGGCGCATGGCCTCGCACCGCCCCTCGCGGAAAACGGAGGGTGCGAAGCGCGCGGACCCTATATGATTTCTAACGCAAGGGGAAACCGGATTCGCGCCCAAGTTGCGACGATTCACCCGTTATTCCGATCCATTCGACCAAACCTGCGGATGCTGAAGGGAATACTGGCGACATAAAGCAACGATAGCGCAATCAGTGTCTGAAGCGGATAATTGGCGATCGACAGCAGCGCCACAGCGACGCCGATCAAGACGACGGCGACATACTCGCGCGGCACTCGCCCGATCGACTTGCCCGCGAAATGCGGCACGCGACTCGCCATCAACAACGCGACGCCAGTCACGTAGAGCGCTTCCAGCCCTATCCAGCCCTTCGCGGCCGGTTCGCCGCCGACGCTGAGAAACTGAACATACACCGGCAAAAGTCCCACCACCGCGCCAGCGGGAGCGGGCATGCCGACGAAATAGTGTTTGCGCCACAGCGGCAGGTCAGGATCGTCGACCATCACGTTGAATCGCGCGAGCCTGAGCGCGCAGGCGATGCAAAACACCAGCGAGGCAAGCCAGCCCAGCCCGCCCAATCGATCAAGGCCCGAATGGTAGAGAACAAGCGCCGGCGCCACGCCAAAATCGACAAAATCGGCGAGCGAGTCGAGTTCCGCCCCAAAGCGCGAGGTTCCCTTGAGCGCGCGGGCGATCCTCCCGTCAAGGCCATCCAGCACGGCCGCGGCGGCGATTGCCGTAACCGCCCATTCGATTGCGCCCTCAAAGGTGAAACGAATCGCGGTTACGCCCAGGCAGAGCGCGAGCAGAGTGACCACGTTGGGCGCCAGCACGCGGAACGGAACGCCACGAAATCGACGCGCGTCTTCCTCGCGCGCCGCCTCATTAGCAATTGTTTTGGTCTCGTCCATGGGTCAGCTCAGCTACGGCTGAACTGGCGCAGCGGGCCGGCCGGATCAATCTCTGCGATCACGGTTTCCCCGCCTATGCATCGGCTTCCCAGGCCAACCGCGATGCGGGCGCTATCGGGCATATAGACATCGACCCGCGAGCCAAACCGGATCAGGCCGAAACGATCGCCTTGCGAAAGCCGCCCGCCCTCCTGCGTGAAACAGACGATACGGCGAGCTACGAGGCCGGCAATCTGCACAACCCCGAACGAACCCATGGCCGTCTCGATCACCAGCCCGTTGCGTTCGTTGTCCTCGCTCGCCTTATCGAGATCGGCGTTGATGAACAGACCCGGCCGATAAGAAATGCGCGAGACGCGGCCCTCCACCGGCGAGCGGTTCACATGGCAGTCGAACACCGACATGAAAATCGAAACTCGCAGCATGGGCGCGCCGCCCAAGCCGAGGTCGGGGGGCGGGATCGAGCGCCCCTCGAAACTGACGCGCCCATCCGCGGGCGCGATAACGAGATCGGATCGAACCGGCGTCACTCGCGCAGGATCGCGAAAGAAATAAACGCACCAGAGCGTCGCGACGAGCCCGATCCACCCAAGCGGCGCCCAGAGCCAAAACAGGAAAAGTGTCGCCGCTGCGAATATCGCGACGAAAACGTAGCCCTCGGGATGGATAGGCGTGAGCGTATCGCGAACGGATTTAAATACGGACATGAAACTCCTCAGTGCGGGCGGCGGCTCAGACATCCGCCACTCGCTTAAATCAGCGAATAAATAGCGTTTTCGCAGTGTTGACGCAAAACGCCAGGGACTAAGCCTCCGCCTCCAGATTGCGCTCGACCTCGCCAGCGCGGCGCAGCGTCTCCTGCGCCGCGTCGACTTCACGCTGGCGGCTCCAAAGCGAAGCGTAGATGCCGCCACGCAGCAGCAATTCCTCATGCTTGCCCCGCTCGGCGATAACGCCTTTGTCCAACACCAGGATCTCGTCAGCGTGGACGACGGTCGAGAGCCGGTGCGCGATAATCACTGTGGTGCGCCCTTTCGAGACGCGCTCGAGCGCCGCCTGGATCTCGCGCTCGGTGAAGGTGTCGAGCGCCGACGTCGCTTCGTCGAGCACCAGGATCGGCGGTCCCTTCAGCATGGTGCGCGCGATTGCGACGCGCTGCTTCTCGCCGCCGGAGAGCTTCAGTCCGCGCTCGCCGACTTGGGCGCCATAGCCCAGCGGCAAGGTGCGGATGAAGGTGTCGATCCGCGCGTTCTCGGCCGCTTCCACGACTTCGTCGTCGGTCGCGCCATCGCGCCCGTAGCGGATGTTGTAGAGGATCGAATCGTTGAACAGCACGGTGTCCTGAGGCACCATCCCGATTGCCGCGCGTAGCGAAGTCTGCGTGATCTTGCTGATATCCTGACCATCGATCAGAATGCGCCCCGCGCTCGGCTCGTAGAAGCGGAACAACAGGCGCGAGATCGTCGATTTACCAGCGCCTGACGGCCCGACGATCGCGATCGTGTGCCCGGCCGGCGCCTCGAAACTCACGCCGCGTAAAATTGGGCGCGTCGGATCGTAGCGAAACTCGACATTCTCGAATTTGACGGCGCCAGCGGTGATCTCGAGATCGAGCGCGTCAGGCCCATCTTGTATCTCGGGATTCTGCGCCAAGATGTCGAACATCGAGCCAATGTCCAACACCGCTTGCTTGATCTCGCGATAGACCATGCCCATGAAGTTCAGCGGTTGCGACAGTTGCAGCATCATGACGTTCAGCAGCGCGAAATCACCGATCGTATTGTGGCCGGATCGCACTCCGGAAACGCACATGGCGAGCACAGCGACCATGCCGAGCGTGAAAATGACAGCCTGACCAGCGTTGAGCACCGCCAGCGAGACATAGGTGCGCACGCTTAGCCGCTCGTAACGCGCCATCGACTTGTCGTAGCGCAGACCCTCACGCTCCTCTGCGCCAAAATACTTGACCGTTTCGAAGTTGAGCAGCGAGTCGATCGCCTTGGTGTTGGCGTCCGTGTCGCTCTCATTCATCGAGCGCCGGATAGAGATCCGCCAGTTCGTCGCAATCGTAGTGAACACGAGATAAAGCGTGACTGTAATGCAGATGGTCGCCGCGTATCGCCAATCAAAGGTGATCAGGAACGCGCCGATGATCAGCACGAATTCCACCATCGTCGGCACGGCGGTCAGCATCGAGGTCCGGATGATCGTCTCGATTGCGTTGCGCCCGCGCTCCAATACTCGCGTGAGGCCGCCGGTCTTACGCTCGAGATGAAACCGCAGCGACAATTGATGCAAATGCACGAAGACTTCGATCGCCAGTCTACGCACCGCGTTCATCGCGACTGCGGCGAACAAGGCGTCGCGGCCCTGTTGCGTGAGCGACATCAGAATGCGCAGCGCTCCGTAGACACACGTCAGCGCGACCACTCCCGTCATGAAGACCGGCATGGGAAATTTCGCGGCGGACGGAACGCCGGTCAGCGCGTCCGTGGCGAATTTGAAAGCGTAGGGGATAGCTATCGTGACGAACTTCGACACGATCATCAAGGCGATGGCGAGGACGACGCGCAGTTTCAGGTCGGCGCGGTCTGCGGGCCAGATGTAGGGAAGCAGCAACCGCACCGCGCCCAGAAACGTACCGTCGGGATGCCGACTGCCCGCCGCCGTGCTGAAAATCGAGGCTTTTTGATGCTTCATGTCGTTCCGCACGAATGGGAAGGGGGCTGCGCTGATATAGAGGCTCGGTCCGTCGTTGACACCCTCAATTCCACCGGGACTTTCGCGCGGGCTCAAACATGAGTTCGATGACGAGAGCCGCTAGCCATCGAGCAAGACGTAACGAATCGTGCAGGTTTGATACAATTTGCTGTGACAAACTCACGCATTGCCTGTG
>JAYTRP010000290.1:0-1573 GCA_043746145.1 Hyphomicrobiales bacterium
ATTCACCCGACGTCGCAACGTCAGGAACGGCTGACGACCGAAGAACTGGCGAGCCGTATCGACGGCCATGTTGTCATCATCGGGAAAGGCGCCGAACTCGCCGCCGAGCAGGCGCGCTTCAGCTTGGGCTGGTTCCTTCCCGCGCTGAAGCGATACAGGGCGCCGCTTACCCAGGTTCTCGTCGCGTCGTTCTTCGTCAGTCTACTGGGCCTTGCGCGCCCGTTGACGTTCCAGCTCGTGATTGACAAAGTGCTCGTCTCAAAGAGCTTCAACACGCTCTCCGTCGTCATCTCGGCGATGGTCCTGCTTGTCCTTTTTGAGGGCCTGCTCAAGTTTCTGCGGGCCTACATTCTTAACCATACCGCGGCGAGGATCGATGTCGAGCTGGGCGCCAAGATGTATGCCCATCTCATTCATCTTTCCATGGGCTTTTTCGAGCGGCGGGCCGCCGGCGTCATTGTTAGCCGTGCGCGCGAAATCGAAGCCATTCGCCGATTTCTGACCGACCAAGGATTGCTGTCCGCCGTCGATCTCCTGTTTGTGTTCGTATTTTTCGCGGTGCTGTCCATTTTTTCGGGCTATTTGACCGCCATATTTTTGCTTTTCATGCCGGCCTATGCGGCCATTGCGATCGGCATCCGCCCGCTGCTGCGCAGAAAATCCCTGGAAAAGATGCGCAGGCGCGCGAAGAGCCAGCAATTGCTGGTCGAAAGCATCGTTGGCATGCAGACGATTAAGGCTTCGGCTGTCGAGCCGGAATTCCAGAGCAAGTGGGACGACCGACTGAGCGCCTTCATCCGCGCAAATTTTGAGAGCGCTGTCTGCGGCGCGGGTATGCAGGGGGGCATAGAAATGGTCACCCAGCTCTCCATCGCCGCAATTCTGTTCTTCGGCACCATCGAGGTGGTCGCAGGAAGAATGACGGTGGGCGGATTGATCGCGTTCAACTTGATTGCGCAACGGGTGACGCAGCCCATCCTGCGAGTGGCGCAACTCTACCAGAGTTACTTGGAAGTGCGAGTTTCGGTTGAACATCTTGCCGACATTCTGGACGCGCCGCGTGAAGAAAAGTCCGAGGTCTCGCTTAACCCGCAGGAGTTTAGGGGGAAAGTCGAATTTCGCTCCGTCGTCTTTCGTTACCTCGCCACCGGCGGCGACGTGCTGAAATCAGTGGATTTGACCATCAATGCTGGCGAAACGCTGGGCATTGTCGGGCCCTCGGGCTCGGGAAAATCGACTATCGCGAAGCTGTTGCAAAGGTTTTACTCGCCAACCTCGGGGTCGATCCTCCTTGATGGCCTGGATATTGCGCAGATCGATCCGGCATGGCTTCGCCAGCAATTGGGCGTGGTTTTGCAGGAGAATTTCTTGTTCAATCTAACGGTGCACGAGAACATCGCGTTGGCGCGCCCGCGCATGTCGCGTGACCTAGTAATCGGGGTCGCCAAACTGTCGGGAGCGCACGAATTCATCGTCAAACTGCCGTTAGGCTATGACACGGTGATTGAGGAGCGCGGCGCCAACCTTTCCGGCGGGCAGCGGCAAAGAATAGCCATTGCGCGCGCGCTCGCTA
>JAYTRP010000291.1:0-5185 GCA_043746145.1 Hyphomicrobiales bacterium
TCGTCATTCTCGAGCCCCGTGCAGACCACGTAGGCCGCATCCTCTGGGCTAACCAGCGCGGGTCGCTGTCCCGTCAGCGTTTCCGCGGCGCTGAACAGGCTCAGGTCTCGCGCGGCCCCGATGTGGTGCAGCGGTTCGGCAATCCGCTCCGCGATCAGCCCAAGCGTCACGTCGCCGGAGGTGACGATGTCGTCGAACGCGTCGGGAGAGACGCCGAGCTTGATGAGCTGCTCTCGAATCGGCGCGTTTGGCCTTGGCGCGTTGGTGATCAACACGACCGCGCCGCCGCGCTTTCGGAACGCCGCCAGCGCGGCCGAGGCCTGCGGGTAGGATTTGCGGCCGTTGTGCACGACGCCCCAGATGTCGCAGAGGATCGCGTCGTAGCGATCCCAAATCTCGCCGAGTCCTACAATCGCGCGCGCTTTTTGAATGTCCGTCATGAAGGGGAGCTAGAGGGCGGCGCTAAGGGCGTCAAGCTTCCTTAGCCACTTGAACAGGTCCGGCTTGACCCGAGGGGCGACGCTTCTTAACTATCAAGTTCACACCGGCGTTTACGCCGTTTCACATAGAGGCAAACATGTCCGCCACCGCCAAGGTCACCGACGCTAGTTGGGACGAAGACGTTCTGAAATCGACGCAACCCGTCGTAGTCGACTTCTGGGCCGAATGGTGTGGACCCTGCCGCATGATCGCCCCAGCGCTTGAAGAGATCGCCGCCGAGATGAACGGCAAGATCAAGGTCGTCAAGCTCAACGTCGACGAGAACCCCGGGATTGCCGGCCAACTCGGAATTCGCTCGATCCCGACGCTGATGGTGTTCAAGGACGGCAAGTGCGTGTCCAACAAAGTGGGCGCTGGACCGAAGTCCGAGCTGCAGCGCTGGATCACTGCCGCCGTTTAAAGCTACGTCTTAGCCTTGCGGATCGACAATCTCAGCCAAGGCGTTGAGAAGCCGGTCCGTATCGCGGTCCAGCCCGACCGTGATTCTCAAATAATCCGCGATGCGCGGCTTGGCGAAATGACGCACCAGAACGCCTCGCTCGCGTAAGGCTGTCGCCAGTGCAGCGCCCGTAAAGCCGGCGCGGCGGGCAAAAACAAAATTGGCCGCCGACGGCAAGATCTCAAAGCCGAGCGCGGCAAGACCCGCGGTCATATGCTCGCGGCCCAGAATGACCTTCTCGCGGCTTACCTGAAAATAGGCTTCATCCTCGATCGAGGCGATAGCGCCTTCCTGCGCCGGTCGGCCGAGCGGGTAGGAATTGAAGCTGTCTTTGACGCGCCGCAGCGCCTGGATCAGGCCGGCATCTCCCATGGCATAGCCGACCCGGAGTCCCGCCAGCGCGCGCGACTTCGACAGGGTGCGGACGACCAGCAGGTTTGGATATTTCGCGATCAAGGGGATCGCGCTGTCGCCGCCGAAATCGACATAGGCCTCGTCGACTACAACAGGGATGTCGCGATGGTCGGCGAGCAGCGCCGCGATCTCGGCGCGGGGCAGGGCGACACCAGTTGGCGCGTTTGGGTTGGCGAGGATGATCGCGCCCGCTGGCCGTCGATAATCGGCGACGCGCACGCGCAAATTGTCGTCGAGCGCGACGGTCTCGTAGGCGACGTCGAACAGCCGGCAATAGACGGGGTAAAAGCTGTAGGTCACGTCAGGGAACAGCAACGGCGCGTCCTGCTTCAGCAGCGCGACGAAGGTATGGGCAAGCACCTCGTCCGATCCGTTGCCAACGAAGATCTGATCCTTGTCGAGGCCGTGATAGGTCGCCAGCGTCTCGCGCAGCCGCGTCGCCTCGGGATCGGGGTAGAGCCTCAGCGTATCCGCGGCGGAAGCGCGGATCGCCTCCAGCGCGCGCGGCGAGGGGCCGAAAGGGCTCTCGTTGGTGTTGAGCTTGACGACGTCAGCGCTCCGCGGCTGCTCGCCGGGGATGTAAGGGGTGAGTTCGCGCGCGATGGCGCTCCAGAAGCGTGTCATGCAGCGAGGTCGTAGCGGGCGTCGCGGCGAGGGGCAAGTCGGCGATGCTATAACCCGCGCGCTATGCGCACAGCCGCGCCACTGATATCAGCGGCGCAATGGAAAGCGCGCACGCAAAAACCACCGCCACGCTGATTGGCTTGGGCGCAATCGCCCTTTGGTCGGTGCTCGCGCTGATGACCGCCGCGTCGGGTCAGATTCCTCCGTTTGAACTTGCGGCGCTCACCTTCGCGATTGGCGGGCTGATGGGCCTGACCTATGCCGGCGCTCGGAATCGGCTTGGCGCGCTTGTGCAGCCTTGGCCGGTTTGGCTCGTCGGCGTAGGCGGCCTGTTTGGCTATCACGCGCTTTACTTCGCAGCTCTGCGCGCGGCGCCGCCGGCCGACGCCAGCCTGATCGCCTATCTCTGGCCATTGCTGATTGTGCTGATGTCAGCGGCGCTGCCGGGTGAGCGACTGAAAGCGCGCCACGTCGTGGGCGCGTTGATTGGGTTCGTCGGCGCGGCGATCCTATTCTGGGGCAAGCGCACGGGAGCGGGAGCTCCGGCGTTGGCCGGCGGCGTCGCGCTTGGTTACGCCCTGGCGCTGGCTTGCGCGTTCGTCTGGTCGACCTATTCCGTGGCTTCGCGCTACTTGAGAAAAGTGCCAACCGAAGCGGTGGCCGGCTTCTGCCTTGTGACCTCAGCGCTCGCTGGCCTATGCCATCTCGCCTTCGAGACCACGGTCGTCCCGGCTAACGCGACGCAGGTTGCGGCTATTGTCGGCCTGGGGCTTGGGCCGGTGGGCCTCGCGTTTTACGTCTGGGATTATGGCGTTAAGAACGGCGACATACGCCTGCTGGGCGTGGCGGCTTATGCGGCTCCAGTGCTGTCGACGCTGATCCTCGTCGCCGCGGGCTTTGCGCCAGCGACTGCCTCGCTCGGCCTCGCCTGCGCTGCGATCGTCGGCGGGGCTTTAATCGCTTCCCGGTGAGATGTCCGGCGCGCTTTAGCCGAGGCGCACGCCGTAGCGGTCGAGCAGCCAAGCACGATCGGGCGCGGCGATCTCTTCGAGGCGGCGCCTTTGATTCTCGTCGAGCTGGGGCCTGCTCTCCGGCGACTCCGGGCCATGGCGAAACTGTCCGCGCAAGCGCAATGCGAGGCGCCTTGCCAGCCCCGCCAGTCGATTGCCCACCGCGTTGCGCTGGCGTGTGCGTTCGAGCTCGGCTGCTGAATCGGAAGCGTTGAGCCAGTAACGCGACAAGCCCTTCACGCCGGCGGGAAGCAGCGCCTCGGCGAGCTCAGCGACGATGTCCTGCCGCTCGCGATAGGCCAACACGCGCACGCGCCCGAAGGCGTTTTCCCAAGGCGCGAGTGTATCGCGATACCGGAGATAAAGATTTCCAGGCTGGCAAAGTTCGGCGACGAAATCGTTTAGGGTAAGCGATCTTCCTGAAGCGATCGTCGTCGCATAGGCCGACAGCGCGCGCGCGGCATGATCGCGCACAACCACCGCGATCTCGCAGGGCCGGTCCGCAAAATCGGCGGCGAGCGCATCGATCCGCTCAGGGGAAAAGCGGGAGGAGAAATGTTCCGCGCTGACCAGCGTGGCTTGCGGCGCGGCGTCTTCGATCTCACGCTTCAGGGCGGCGACGGCCTCGCGACGGTCCGCGCGCCGGCCCGCGATCAGCAACGTCCGCGAATCTTCTGCCGAAAAATAGCTTGCGGCAAATGGGGCGTGATTGACGGCGTTGGCGCAGAGCGAGTTGGCGGGGTAGAGAGTTCCTCGCCGGCGAAGCAGAGCGCGATGATCGCCGCAGAATTTCTGGAAAGACGTCGAGCCGGTCTTTTCCAGGCCAATATGGAAGAGAAGGCGCGCGCTCGACATCGCTGCATAAAACGACGAGCAGCCGCCGGGCGAGCGTCAGGACTCGACGACGGTGACGGCCTTCGACTTCAACACCTGCCGACCCTTGTACATGCCGGTCTTCAGGTCGATGTGGTGCGGGCGGCGCAGTTCGCCTGAATTCTTGTCCTCGACGTAGGTCGGGGCCTTCAGCGCGTCGGCGGAGCGGCGCATGCCTCGGCGGGAGGGGGAGGTTTTGCGTCTCGGAACAGCCATCGTCAGTCTCCAAACAAAAATCCTGGTCTAGCCGAGCGGCCGGACCAGGGGGAAAGGGTCGGGCGCGCTGATACACGCATTCAGACGATGACGCCAGCCCCCGCGCATTCCGGCAAGGCGAATGGGCTGTGCCGTCCGATTCGGTTCGAGTCGGAGAGAATTCAGAGGGTTGGGCGAATATTTTGCAACTTTGCCCGGTCTGGGGGGCGGAGGTGAATTCGCCAAATGGGATTGCAGAAGCGGGCCCGGTTGGAGTTTAGGCCAGGGCGTTAGGGCAATATTGAATATACATATTGCATTTGTGTTTTATTACATTTAAAAGATGCTTTTTTCTCGCTATGCGCCTTAAGCCCGGCTCAGCGAAAACACACTCATTCCTCTGCGGCGATGCGCCAACCGACCCAAGTGAATTAAGCGCCAATACTTATCAATATGCGACCCATCCCGCGGATGCCCACGCCCGACCTTCCCGATCTAGATGCTGGATCACCAGAACGGCGCCCATCGCAGCGGCTATGTCGGCAAGAACGCCGATAACGCTCGCCGCAAGCAGCAGATTAGCGCCAACCAATGTAACCCTGATCGCGGCTGCCGCGACAAACGGATGCACTGGCAAAGCCGCTTCCGGCGCGTCCATCGCGTAAAGCGCACTGGTCAACGCGATGACGACGAAACCGGCGGTGATCAGCCAGCCGCCAGCCGATACTGCTGACCCGGACGACAAGCGATCGGGCGAAACGGCAACCATTTCTGCACTTTCAAGTGCTCAACCATGATGATGGACGCTGAAATGACCGATATGCGCACCGGTGCAACCGCCTAGCCCAATAAGACAATCCTGCCTGCCTACGCTAGGGATCCCGACCGCGCCGTGCCCGTGACGACTTTTGGGGTAACGTAGCGCACCTTTACAGCAGGTTTACGTCTCCATGGTCGGGGCGGCCTTGCGCCGGGTGCGACTCAGGAACAGCGCAAGTAAAAACCCAAAAATCCCGCCAATAGGGCCAATAAGGAACGCAGCGGTCGTAACCGATTCAAGGTAAAGGTCGAAACTGTTTTCGGAAAACAGCTCAACCGCTTCATAACCTAATATTGCGAATAAAATATA
>JAYTRP010000292.1:0-15324 GCA_043746145.1 Hyphomicrobiales bacterium
CGTCTGGAAAGCGACGTTCATCGCCCCTTCGAACGTGGCGTAGAACACCAGCCCGCTGGCTTTCAGGGTAGCGTCGTCATCTGCGGAGCATTCCCTAAACGTGACCGGCGCGGTTCTCACATTCGTCTCCTCAACGCCGACGAGATGACCGTCCGCACGAAGTAGCGCGCGATTGCGAGCTCGTTCTCACGATTTCATCCTCGGCTGTATAGAAGAAGCTACAGCCTGATAAAGGCGTTCGACGTCGACGGGAGCTAATCATTTTTGGGGTGATTTTTGGCAGGCTCAACGCCCAGCTGCCCGCTTGCAGTGATCCTCTCAGCGAATTGCGTGCAAGCGCGACGAAGCCACGGAGAGAACAAATTGGGCCGTGCCGCGGCCTCCCGATCAGGTCGAAGCGGCGGCGAACGCCGCGTGAAAGCCGACCTCGATCACGGCCAGTTCCGCACTTTGCCGTCTCAAATATTCCGCGACGAAAGCGGACGAAATCCAAATCGGCGACCGGCCACGCGCGCTTGACCAACCAAGGGCGCCCTGGAGTTCCGCCTCGCGCAGCTTTCGGGTGAGGTGGCTGCGTGAAAGTTTTACATTTTCGCCAAACTCCGTCAGCGCAGCGACTCCGGTGACGTGCCGGCCAACTGAAGCGGGTTGTCCTTCGCAAGTGGAAAAGAGCCGGTCCATAACGGCGCCGCCTTCGTCGACCGAGTCGAACAGCGCGAATATCGGGCCGGGATTGCGAATGTCGGAGGAGGCAAGGAAGCCGCGTGCAGCGACTGGCTGGATGAGACCGAGCGTTTGCGGCGCGGCCGTGAACATCTTGGCTCGCTCGCCCTGATCGAAAGCGTCAAGCGTGGCAAGATTGCCGTAAAGCCACGCTGAGACGTCGGCAAGCGCGTGAGGGGTCACTACGAGCCAGCGGATGCGATTGTCATCTTCGTCGGGCGTCGACTCCACGAACTTGTAGGCGACCATTTCGTGCAGAAACGCCTCGGCTGTGTTGCGGCTCGAAACACCCGTCTCCTGCGAGATCGACGCTACTTTCGCCGCATGCATGCCCGCCCGCCCCGTAACGCGCGCGTTCTCGAACTGCGCCGCCAAACTGATATGCGCAAGCAACCATCGCTGGTGAGTTGCAAATATCCCGGCGCTGCGAGGATTGATGACGTGCAGCGCCAAAAGCTGCCGGGCGCGCTCCTGCAGGATCGGGAGGACAAAGGGGTGGCGCTCGATATCGACTTGGCTGAGGAGCATGTACGGCCCGTTTACAGAAGCGGTTATTGGTGGACGAGGACGTACTTTCCAGTTTGTGAAGCCAAACCAGAGTTTTGATAAAGCGCTGGCTTAGATCCGCCATGACGGTGGATACCACACAGCCTCACTTAATCTTTATGCAACGCGTGCAGTTTTCCAGCAGTACATCGTCCGTCGCCGGATTGTGGGATTGTGTGCGTCAGATTCTGAAAGGGCGCTCCTGGGCTGACTGGCAGTACGGTAAACCTTACCGGGTTATCGGAGGCCAGACTCTGCTTAGGTCACGCGGCGAATTCGCTGAATCTGGCGGTGCTGTTCATCACTCATGACTTGCACGTGGCGGGCCAAGTATGTGACTCTTGGCGGCGCCGGCGGCGGTTTCGAGGCGAACTTCACCGGCGCCATGGGAATTGCCACTCTCGACGGGCTCGGGATGCGTGGCGCCGACGCGCATACGCTTAATGAGCATATCGAGATCGACAGCCTCGTCGAGCGCGCCCGGTTGATGGCGGTTCTCGACGGACGCGGAGCACTACACATGACGACGAAAAAAATTGGCGTCGGCGGGTTTCTGCACGAGACGAACACTTTCGCTCCGAGCAAGGCGACCCACGTCGATTTTGAGCACAGCGGCGGCTTTCCCGCGATGTCGCGCGGCGGCGCGTTGCTGGAAGCGACACGCGGCGTCAACATCGGAATGTCCGGTTTCGTCGCCGCCGCGCAGGCGCAGGGTTGGAATCTGGCGCCGACTTTATGGTGCGCGGCGAGCCCCAGCGCGCATGTTCGCAAGGATGCCTATGAGCGCATCGTCGCCGAGATCGTCGACGGCGAGGGCGAGTTGCTCGCAAGGCTTCGCCGCAGGGTTGGCGACGCCATTCCGCTCGTGGTCAGCCTCGATCTGCACGCCAATGTAACGCCGTTGATGATGGCGCATGCCGACGCGCTGATCGCCTATCGCACCTATCCGCATATCGATATGGCGGATACGGGCCGAGCCGCCACAAGGCACATGGCGCGGGTGCTCAATTCGGGCCAACGCTTCGCCAAGGCGTTTCGGCAAGCGCCGTTCTTAATCCCAGTGAGTTGGCGACGCACGACTGACCAACCGTGCAAACATATCTACGCCCAACTGGCCGCGCGGGAGTGCGACGCGGTCCCGACCCTGTCGTTCGCCCTAAGCTTTCCCGCCGCGGACTTTCACGATTGCGGACCCTCGGCGATGGCCTATGGAGATACCCAGGCCGATGCAGACGCCGCGGCGGATGCAATCATGGCCCTCATGCTCGACAGCGAAAACGCGTTCAACGGCCGCGTCTATCCGGCGGCCGAGGGCGTTGCGCGCGCGATCGAAATCGCCACGACGACCAGCAAACCCGTGGTGATCGCCGACACTCCGGACAATCCCGGCGCTGGCGGCGATTCCGACACGACCGGAATGTTGCGGGCGTTGTTGAACGCAGGGGTCGAAAAAACGGCGCTCGGCTTGATGGTTGATCCTGAAGCCGCTGGGATAGCGCATGCCGCGGGCGTGGGGCGGACAGTGAGGCTCGCTCTTGGGAGTAATTCAGGCATCCCCGGGGACGCGCCGTTCGAAGCGACGTTCGTTGTCGAGACGCTTTCGGATGGCCATCTCATAGCGCCCGGGCCGTATTTTGGCAGCGCGCGCATGACTCTGGGTCCAAGCGCTTGCCTGCGGATTGACGGCGTACGGATCGTCGTCGCCTCTCGCAAGGCGCAGCTTGCGGATCAGGCGATGTATCGCTTCGTTGGGATCGAACCCACCGAGCAAAAGATTCTCGTCAACAAGAGCTCGGTTCATTTTCGCGCCGATTTCGCGCCGATCGCCGAGACGATTCTGATCTGCACGGCGCCGGGCGCGTTCCCCGCCGACCCCGCAGTCCTGCCTTGGACGCGACTGCGGCCAGGCCTGCGCGCCAAACCGAACGGCATAGCCTTCTCGCGATCCTGAAATCCCTCTCGCAAAGGAAAACTCATGGGCAACATTCCTCGCATCGAAACGTTCGCCGACGATCTCACTGCTATACGGCGCGACTTCCACGCTCATCCCGAAATCGGCTTCGAGGAGCGCCGCACGTCCGGCATCGTCGCGGATCTGCTGCGCCGCTGGGGCGTCGAAGTGCATCGCAGGATTGGCGGCACGGGCGTCGTCGGCGTTTTGAAAGGGCGCGGCGACGGCGTGCGCCGCATCGGCCTCCGAGCGGATATGGACGCCTTGCCGATGGAGGAGAAAACCAACCTGCCCTGGCGCTCGACCGTTCCCAATCGCTTCCATGGCTGCGGGCATGACGGCCATACCACAATATTGCTCGGCGCCGCGCGCTACCTCGCCGAGACGCGCGACTTCGACGGCACAGCCATCTTCATTTTTCAACCTGCGGAGGAGGGGCTTGGCGGCGCTCGCGCGATGTTGCGCGACGGCTTGTTCCAGCAATTTCCTTGCGACGAAATTTACGGGCTGCACAACGCGCCCGACCTGGAGCCCAAGCAGGTCGTCAGCTTCGGCGGGCCGAGCATGGCGGGCGCGGATTTTTTCGATATCGTCATTCGCGGCTACGGCAGCCACGCTGCGATGCCGAGCTACGCGCGAGACCCGATCGTCATCGCGATGACGCTGGGCCAAGCCTTACAAACGATCGTCAGCCGCAACGTAAACCCGCATGATGCGGCGGTGATGTCGATCACACAGATTCACGCCGGCTCGGCTTACAACGTCATTCCCGACGAGGCCAAGCTTTGCGGCACGATGCGCGGGTTTTCCGACAAGGCGCGCGCGCTGATGCGCGAACGGATGCGCGCGATTTGCGCCGGTGTCGCGGCCAGTTTCGGAGTGGAAATCGACATCGATATCCGCGACATCTTTTCCGTGCTGGTCAACAGTGAACCTCACGCTCAGTATGTCGCCGATGTCGCACGCGAGGTAGTAGGGTCAGCGAACGTATCGACCACGCCGCAACCAAAGATGGGCAGCGAGGATTTCGCCGATATGCTGCAGTCCGTTCCCGGCGCCTATTTCTGGCTAGGCCACGCTGGCTCGACCCCCGTGCACAATCCCGGGTTTATATTTGATGACGCGGCGCTCCCGGTAGGCGCCAGCCTGTTCGCGCGGCTGATCGAGACGCGGATGCCAAGCGCGGTTTGATTGCCCGTTACGATCGACGAGATTGTGGGACGCGCCGTTGATCAGGCGCCGGCCTGTCAACCTCGACGACCTCGCCGGATGGAAGCGCTGGCGTCATCAATGCGATCGTCATCAAGCTCGGCCTCGCGATCGAGGCTGTCACAGGCGAGCCTTATGCGGCCTTGATGACGCGCAGGATCATCGCGCCCTGCGGTCTCACGGCCACGACTCCCGACATACAATCGGGGTCCGACGCCCCGATGGCGACGGGGTACAGCACGCGCGTGCCGTTTGGCCGTCGTTTCGCGATCCCGGGCGACAATTCCACGAACGCGCTCGCCTCGGCGACCGGGTTGGTCAGCACGACCGGAGATCTGGCGCGATTCATCGGCAGCCTCGATCCGGCCGCGGCCTCCAGCGTCCTTTCGACCGCGAGCCGGCGGGAAATGACACGCCGTCATTAGCGCGTGCCGCACAGCGATCCCGAGCGGCACTACGTGCTGGGAACCATCGGAAACGGTGCATGGCTAGAACTGGTTCGGCCATTGCGGCGTGTTCCAGGGCTTTATCAGCCGAACCGCTTGCGTACCTAAGTGGGCCGTCACGGTCTCAGTGGTCACGAATGCGATCGATGGATTGGCCAATCAATGGGTCGAAGGCGTCCTATCCATCTTGCACGAGTTCGCGCGCAAAGGGCGCCCGCAGCCGGCAGTGGCGGGTTGGACAGGCCGTTGGTGGTCTTATTGGGGCGACGCCGTGCTGATTGGCCTGCCCGGCCAGCTAATGCCCCTCGCGGACGCCAGCCTGTTGACAATTTCCAGCCCGACCGAGGGACAAATCGCCCTGACAAACGGCTTTGGGAGTCATGGAGAAAGCATCTACCGGACGCTTGGTCCCGATGGAACGGCCCAGCGGCTTCAGTTTGGCGGAACAGAAATGCCCCCCGAAGATGCGCTATTGGCCGAAGTTGCGGATCAAAATACGGCGGCGCCGGTGTGAATGGCCGCCCGCCTGTACCGCGACATCAACGGCGAGAGGTTTTGGCGACCTGCGCTTCTTTCGTCGAAAAGGCCGAGCGATGGCCAACAGTCTACGGATCAACAGGTCGTCCGTTTCTCCCAAATAGCGATCGTCGCCGTCGGCTCAGGACTCCGACGGCGACGAATTAACAACTTTAAGCGGCGCCCCGATCAGCATCGCATCGGGCGGCATCGCTCTTATGCACGTTCAAGTCAGAAGTGACGTTCATGCTACCTTCTTCGTAAGATGCGGGAACATATGCGCCAAGGACTCCGCGTCGTTCTCCGTTTTAAAGGCATACTTGCCCTTGAGAGCCTCGGCGCGAGCCGCGGCGGGCCGGGCGTTGACCACGTCAAACCATGCTTTCAAATGCGGGAATTTCGCGAACCCTTCTGGTCCGAAGATGAATGGCACCGCTCGGGCCCAGCCCCACAGCGCCATATCGACGAACGTGTAATTATCGCCCAACATATATTTGTTGGCCGCGAGGTGCGCATCGATAATGCCCCAATGCCTCTCGGCTTCGAACATATATCGGTTTAAGGCATAGTCTTTCGGCTCGGGCGCCACATGTCTGAAATGAACGCCCTGACCGGAATAGGGGCCGATTCCAGATGCTATGAACATCAACCAAGATAGCATGAGCCCGCGTGCGGCGGGCGTGTTTTCGGGTAGAAATTTGCTGGTTTTCTCGGCTAGATACAGCAAGATGGCGTTGGAATCGAATACTATCGCGTCGCCATCGACGATCGCCGGTGTTTTCCCGTTCGGGTTGATGGCGCGGAACTCCGGCGAATGCTGATCGCCCTTGCGCGTATCAACCGGCTCTAACTCATAAGGCAGGCCGGACTCCTCTAAGAAAAGAGCCACTTTGGCGGGGTTCGGCGAGGGGTGATAATAAAACTTTATCATTTTCAACATTCTCCCATGCGGGCCTCGGAGATGGGGCATTTGGCCATCACACGCAAGGCCGAGCCCGAATGTTTACAGCGGATCGTTCGCTGTGTGATAATGAAGCTCCAAGTAAGCATTTGCAACGCGTTCGTCGATGTCGCGAGGCACGGGAACCACGCAGGCTTCCGCAGCCGCCTTGCCGGAGGCGACCGCCTCGAGGGAGCGTGCCTGAAGCGCGAATCCAAGGTCCATAGACTCGATCGAGTTCCCCATCGGGCGAGCCCCGGCGAGATTGAGCATGTGACCTTCAGCGATAATGTGGATTGTACGGCTATCGCTTAGTTTGAGACTCTCGATGCCGTCTGAGAATTTCTTTCGCTCGACGACGAACTCACTCGCGTTAATCCCGCCCGCATCAATCTCGATAGGAAAATGTCCGGCATTTGCGAGAATGAGACCGTCCTTGAACAAAGGGATATCCTCCGCTGTGATTACATGCCCAGCCCCTGTCACGGTGACAATCAAGTCTGCAGTGCGGATCGCATCGCGTCGCGAAGGCGTATCGTAGCCGTCGAGATGGGCCTGTAAACGCTTCAGCGGATCGCGCTCAACGACGCTCACCTTTGCATAGGCGTGCTTGAAATTGGCTGCAACGCCACGGCCGCAAGCGCCATATCCAAACACGGTTACGCGCTGCCCGTTGGTCACACGGTTGGTTATCCTGATGTAGGATTCGAGCACGCTTTGACCGACCGCGTGCTCGTTTTCTGCAAATTGCTTGATCGGACTGTCGTTGATCACCAGGATCGGCATACGAAGCTCGTCGCGCAACGGTTCGAGCCGCATCCGACCCGACGTAGTCTCCTCTGTGCCGCCCAATAAATTTGCGTAGCGGTTTTGGCGAAACAGGTCGAACAAGTCCCCACCATTATCAAGCAAAAGGTCGGGCTTTTCGCTCAATATGCCTTTAAGGAACCCTCGATGCTGCGCAGCGTCCCGAGTAGGCTCGCCAATCACCGTTACGCCGCGGGCGCGCAAGTGCTCGACAGCATCAGGTTGCGTCGTATTGAGATTTCCTGTCGAAACGACATGCGCGCCGCCCGCCTGAAGCGTGAGGAGCAGAGCCACTGTCTTTGGTTCGAGATGAATGCCGGTTCCGATCGTCCTGTCGCGGAATGGCAGCGTCTGCCGGAACTCTTGCGATATCGAGTTCAGCAGACGGCAGTTCTCGCCGACCCAATCAATGCGGTTGTGCATGCTCACAATTCCTTAGTTGGATAGCGAACGATCTCAGTAATTGCGCGGGTCGATATGTCTAGTCTCGGGCCCAAAGGGGCGGGGACAAATGTCGCCCAACCGCAGCAACTCTAGCGGGCCGTCGGTCAGCGCGCTGACAACCACAACGTGAGGGTCGTCGCAGGCAAACTCCCAAAAAGCCTGGCGACATTCCACGCAAGGCGCCCCGGAAAAAGGACTGCCCACACACACCGCTGTTGAGCCGCGCGCTCCAGTTGGCAATTTGACTAAGGATCTGCTGTACGTCATTCGTATGATGTACGCAGAATAGGGGAATATTTTTGAAGCTGTCAACTGCCCTGAAGGGGTCATATCCAGAAAGGCTGCAATTTTATGAAGCCGCGTTCGAGGCGTAGAGGCGGTGAAGAGCCGCCGAGACAAGTGACAAGCATAGGGGTTGCCGAAGCCGCACAGGTCTCGCAGTCGACGGTCTCGCTCGTGCTATCGGGAAAGGCGGCCGGGCGCGTGTCGGCCAAAACGCAAGCATTGGTGCAGGAGACGGCGCGCAGGCTTGGGTACCAGCCAAACGTTTCAGCGCAGACTCTCAGAACCGGCGCGGCGCGTACGTTGGCGCTCGCCGTTCCCAACGTTCAGCAACCATTCTTTGGGCAACTTCTCGTCGCCGCTGAATTGCGGGCGAGGGAGCACGATTACGCCGTGCTGCTGGTCGACACGACAACCGACCTAAACTGGGCGGCGAGGCTTGTCGGTTTGATGCGAAGTCGATTGGTGGCCGGCTGCATCGTTTATGCAAGCGACGATCGATCCGAGCCCGCACTGATGCCGGTGAAAGGGTCCATGCTGTTTATTGAGGCTAATGATCCCAAGAGGAGCGGAGTAGACCTGGACATCGGCGGCGCAATGACCTTGGTCGTCGAGCATCTGGCGGCTCTGGGCCACAAGCGGATCGGATATTTTGCGGCTGAATATCCGAAGTCGACTTTTGGACGCCGATTTGAAGGATTCCTCGCGGCTCTCACTCGTCTAAAGCTCAGCTTTGAACCGAACTGGCGCATTTCGTCGACATTCGAACTTGAAGGGGCGACATTGCGCGCCAAGACTTTTCTTCAGAACACCAATACGACGGCTCTGTTTTGCGATGACGACCTGCTTGCCGGAGCTGTTTACCGGGCCGCGAGGCAGATCGGGATCACTATACCGGCGCAGTTATCGGTGGTCGGCTTTAACGACGTCGAAATCGCGCGCTTGCTTTCTCCGGAATTGACGACGGTTTCGATTCCGGTGGATACAATCGGGCAAACCGCGGTGGATCGGCTTTTGCTGAAGCTGCAAGGAAAGTCTGAAGACCGCGGGCGTCCCTTCATTGCGGATCTCCAGCTGCGTGTGCGCGCTTCGACAGCGGCCCCGAAGTGTTAGCCCCTGGCAGTTCGCGACATTCGTTTGCTAGCTTGAACCGATGCAGCCCGCCACGGCGCTTGGTCGAGGCGCTTCGGAGCTCGCAAAAATCGGGAGGAGAGTCAGCTTCAAAGCGTCTCGTGTAGGCGGTTTCAGCTGCGATAGATTTCAGCATCACATATATATTACAAATTCTACGGCAGATCGCAGACAAAATAATCGGAACTAAATACTGGTTGGGCACGTTTTTGAGTGCTGTTTGTTCGACTTCAATCCGATTGACAGTGAAATTCATTTTATACGGAGAGAAGCAATGGCTGTCGAAAAAACCCTCGCGGATGCTTTTTACGAAACACTAAAAGACGTCTACTTCGCTGAAAAACATTCGGTCAAAGCCTGCAAGAAATCCGCGAAAGCGGCGGTCTTGCCTGAACTGAAACAAGCCTTCACCCATCATGCCGAGGAAAGTGTGGTACAGGTCGAACGTCTCGGGCAAATCTTCGAGATCCTTAGCAAACCTGCGCGCGCTAAAACCTGTGAAGCGACGCTGGGCATTCTCGCCGAAATGGATGAAGACCTTAAAGATTTTAGCGGCACTTCTGCCGGAGACGCTGTGCTCATCGGCTGCGGTCAAGCGCTCGAACATTACGAAATCGCGCGCTATGGCCTTCTAAAGACATGGGCGACTCAGCTTGGCATGTCAGATGCGGCGAAGCTTCTTGATGAGACACTGACGGAAGAAAAGAAAGCGGACGCCCTGTTGAGCCAGATCGCGAAGAAAGCAGCAAACTCCGAAGGCAAGCCTGGCAAAGCTAAAGCAGCGTGAACTCTGAATTTTTAGCTCTCTTCCAAACACTCTCGCCTGTGAACAGGCGAGAGCAATTGTCCGCATACGCGCTTTGGAGCATTATTCATGAAGGCGCAGCCTATCGATCCCAAGGAGCGCGGCGCGGCTCTCATCAAAACCAGAAATCTGAAAATGTCGCGTTCCGCCCATGCCTATGTGCGCGGGAATACTGTGAAGTTCTATGAGTGGTTGCAGAAAAATGTCAGTGGCGCACTTCCGGACGGCCCTCCGCTCTGGATTTGCGGGGATTGTCATGTGGGCAATCTTGGGCCCTTGGGCAACTCAGCCGGGCAGATTGGAGTCCAAATTCGAGACCTCGATCAAACAGTGATTGGCAACCCCGCCCACGACCTTGTTCGACTGGGCTTGTCGCTGGCTTCCGCAGCGCGAGGGTCGGATTTGCCGGGGGTGACGACGGCGAAAATGCTGGAACATATGATGGAAGGCTACGAAGCGGCATTCGAACCGGATTTCCATGTTGAGACAGACGTAAAACCGCCAAAATCCGTCAGTCGCCTCATGAAGGAAGCCGCGACTGCTTCCTGGGTCACCCTCGCTGAAGAGCGTATCGACGGAATAAGCCCATCAATTCCTCTTGGCCGAAAGTTTTGGCCGATATCAAATCACGAGAAAGAGGAAATAGGGCAACTATTCGCAGATGATGAATTGCGCAAGCTTGCAACGATTATGCGCTCGCGCGATGAGGGCGCTAAAGTGAGAATGGTTGACGCTGCGTATTGGATGAAGGGGTGCAGCTCTCTGGGGCGCTTGCGCTACGCTGTTCTATTGGAAATCTCAGGCAAAAAAACCAGGCCGGAGTACTGCCTTATGGACTTGAAGGAAGCGTCCGAGGCTGCGGCGCCCCGCGCTGAGAAAGCCAAAATGCCGGTCGACAACGCAGAACGGGTCGTCGAAGGCGCACGCCACTTGTCGCCCTTTCTCGGCAAGCGAATGCGGGCGGTCAGCTTGATGCGCAAATCTGTCTTTGTCCGTGAGTTGGCTCCTCAAGACCTCAAGATTGAGATAGAGCAGCTCACCCACGAGGAGGCGAGAGTGTGGCTCGTTATCTCGCCGCCATTGTCGGCCAAGCACACAGCCGGCAGATTGATGGGGCAACAAGGACGGTTTGGCAAAATGAGCTTCGGCGCAATCGCTCAAAGAGACTGGACGCGCCGACCTGGCTTTGGAGCAGCGTCGTTGATCTTCTCGTCGACCACGAGCGGGCTTACCTCGAACATTGCCGCAAGCACGCGATGTTGGCTGCTTGATCAAGACCTTCGGAAAGGTGGATGCAGGGCTGCCGACATCGAGTGAAGGCGAACCGCCGACGCGCGCGCTTATCAATCTCCCCAGGTTGCGAACATTCCGATCGAAAGTAGGTAGCAATCCCGCTGGGATCGTCATCCAAAGCTCCGGTAATCAAGCCGGGGCCCAGAATGACCCTCAGCTTGGGCCTCATAGGATGCTTGATGTCGTCATCGGGAGGAGGGAATTGTGGGTCCGGGGAATTGGTCGACCCTCGGGCGCAATTTGGTCCTCCACCATTACCTCCAATTAGCGCCTGCCGAGCTACGGGTTGTGCGCAGCCATAGCTGCTTTGGCGCCCTGGCCCAGGCGACTAAGATAGCCTCGTATCAAGCTCTACTCGGTCACAAATGGTCCGTCGGCGATACGCGACTTCTTGCGTGTTGTCCATGATCGAACGGGCGCCATTCGGTCGCTGCCGGGCGTGTTCCGGGGCTATCCCGCTCTTTGGCGCGCGTCGTCGCAGGCGAGCGCAATATGACGATAGCCCGCTGGGAAATGTCGTCGCCAGCATTCGCCATCGAGGGGAAGCGTGCGCACTCCGGAGCGCCCAACGTTCGCAACGTTTCGTCCCGCATTAGCGCCGATGGCTGGCGAGGGCAGTCGTCGCAAAGCGTGGCGCGTGGGAGCAAGCAGGGTGGATCTGGCGCGGATTCATAATCGCGCGCTTGCAATGAGGCTCTAGGCGGTTTGTACGCTGTCCCAGCGACGATGTGTCGGCCTTGGCCTTAACGGCGGCTGATGAGACGTATGGCTCTAGGGAGCCGCTACGACTAAGGTCCTTTGCGCGAATCTAACCCGCGGAAACTTTCATGAAAATTCTCGTTTGCGCCGCTGCGCTGCTCGTGCTCCCGACCGCGGCTTGGGCCGACCGGCCCAAGGCTGACTCTTGCGCCGTTACAATTTCATACGCGTCCAAGAAAATCTACGACGCGTCCGTCTGGGACTATGTTTACGCTACCGACAAACGCGAATTCGTGCGCGCCAAGGTGGAGCAACTCGCTAACTCCTGGGGCGGGCTCGACCGCAAGCCCGGCTATGCCAGCGTGGAGGCGGCCGTGAGGTGCCTGCGGTTGCTCGAGGCAGAGCGAGGACTGATGGCCCGCTACTGACCTTGGGAGCAGCGGCTTCCTCAGGCGGCAAGGTCGCAGCCGATATCGCGACGTCCTTGGAGACTCCGACGTCTTTACAGCCGCAGAGGCCGCCGGAGGACCTCTCATCTCGCGGCTTGGGTCGAAGCGGATTGTCGGCCTCGCCGCAGCTTCGCTCGATCGGCCGCCGAGCGCGGCTGCTAAGGGATGACGTTCAGATGCTCAGAACTTGTGGTCCTCGCACATTTCGGTGAACGCCGGGAATACTCAATCTTTTGGCAGGCGCTGGCCCCTTTATCGAACTTCGCAAGGGGTTCCTCAAGACATTGCAGTCGTTCCCAGTGGCCTCACTTACGCCCCCGTGGCTCATTGGCGCCGGCACCGGCATTCACAAGCTTTTCGTGGCCGCGGGAGGCCTGCCGATAGGGCGGCAACGCTGGCGCGATGCGAAAAAACTGAGCTGCAGGCGAGCATTGACATGGCTTGCGTTTAAGCTACCGGTAACGGAACGCTCCCGATAAGGCGCGGACGGGAGGAAATCGCGTGACGCCACAAGGCGCCCTACGTTTTGAGAACGTCGTCAAATCCTTTGGCGGCACGCGAGCGCTGAAGGGCGTGAGCTTCTCTGTGGAGCGGGGCCAGATCGTCGCGCTTTTAGGCGAGAACGGGGCGGGCAAATCGACCCTGATCAAGACCCTTGGCGGCGTGGTTCGCGCAGATGCGGGCAGAGTCGCCATTGGCGATGTGGCTTACCGTCACAAGCCTTCGCGCGCCTCCGCACGGCAGCCTGTCGCTTTCATTCATCAGGACCTGGGGCTGATCGAATGGATGACGGTCGCCGAAAACGTTAGTCTGGCGCACGGCTACCCCCGTCGTGGCGGACTCAGTCGGCTGGCGCCAATCGCCTGGCGTGAGGCGGAGGCAAGCACAGCGAAAGCCTTGGCCCTGGTCGGTTGCGACATCGACCCGACGGCGCGCGTCCAAAGCCTTAGCCGCACGGAAAAGTCCCTGGTGGCCATTGCGCGCGCGCTGGCTGTGGAGTGCGATTTCCTCGTTCTTGACGAGCCAACAGCGAGCCTTCCAGCCGATGAGGTCGAGCGCTTATTCAACGCCATGCGCAGGCTGAAGGCCGCCAATGTGGGCATGATCTATGTGTCGCATCGCCTCGACGAGATCTTCCGCATTGCCGACCGCGTCGTCGTCATGCGCGACGGGCTCAAGGTAGGCGACCAGCCGGTTGCACAAATAACCGCGGATGCTCTCGTCCAACTCATCATCGGCCGCTCGGAGCTCGAGACCTTCCAGAAGGCGCATACGTCAGTGGGTCGGCGCCGGGTCGCGGTCACCGGACTGCGAACGCCGCGGGCTGGCCCGGTCTCCTTCGACGTCCGCGAAGGCGAACTGCTTGGACTTGTCGGTCTGCGCGGAGCCGGCCAGGAAGAGATCGGTCGCGCCCTGTTCGGGGCGATCGCCCACGCCGGGGATGTGACGCTTGACGACATGGCGCCCGACCTCTCGTCCCCAAAAGCCGCGTTGGCTTCAGGCATTGGCTTGATCGCCCGTGACCGAACCGAGGAGTCGATCGCAGCTTCGCTCTCGATCCGCGAGAATACCTTTCTCAATCCCAGGGCTGGGCGGCGAGGCTTGTTCTCGATGCTGTCTCCGCGGGCCGAGGGCCGCGCTGCAGCGGAGATCGGCAAGACCGTAGGATTGCGGCCCAACCAACCCGATCTCGCTATCGAGAGCCTCTCCGGAGGTAATCAGCAAAAGGTCGTCGTCGGACGCTGGCTGGCGACGGGACGCCGCCTGCTGATCGCCGAGGACCCCACGGCTGGCGTCGATGTGGGGGCAAAGGCCGACATCTATCGCCTTATCGCCCGCGCGCTCGAAGGCGGCCTTGCCGTCGTCGTTGTCTCGACCGATTTTGAGGAGGTGGCTCATATCTGCCACCGGGCGCTGGTCTTCAGCCACGGCCGCATCGTGGCGGAACTCGCGGGATCAAAACTGACAACCGCGGGCCTTATCACGGCGGCGTCCGTATCCGACGCCGCCTGACTTCGCTCAATCAAATACGGCGAAAGCCGAGCCGCACCGGGAGCGCAGCCGATGTCCACCAACTCCCTCAAATCCGATGCCCTGGAACCTACCCGGGCGGAATTGAAAGGGCTCAGCGCCGGCCAGAGGGCCTTGCGGCGGCTGCCCGTATTCGGCTTGCCGATTCTCACCCTGTTGCTGATCGTGCTGTTCTCGGTGATGTTGCCGAACACGTTCCCGACCATGCTGAATTTTCGCTCGATTGTCGCCGACAAGGCGATCATCGCGATCCTCTCACTTGCCGCCATGATCCCCATGGCGGCGGGCAAAATCGACCTGACGGTCGGCTACGGCATTGTGCTGTGGCACATTCTGGCGATCAGTCTTCAGACAATGTTCGGAGTGCCGTGGCCGGTCGCCGTGGTGATCGTTCTCGTCTTGGGCGCCGTGGTGGGACTTCTGAACGGCCTGCTTGTCGAAGTCGCCCAAATCGACAGCTTCATTGCAACACTGGGAACGGGCACCGTGCTCTATGCGCTTGCGCTTTGGCACACGGGCGGCCGTCAAGTCGTCGCCGTGCTTCCCCGAGGGTTTCTGGCGCTAAACAATACACAAATCTTCGGCATCCCGATCACAGGTTTCTACGTCCTGGGGTTTGCGTTGTTGCTGTGGTTCGTCCTCGAATATCTTCCGATTGGCCGCTACCTCTACGCGATCGGCGCCAATCCCAAGGCCGCCGCGCTTAATGGCATCCCGGTGCAGCGCTTTACGATGGGCGCTTTCGTGACGTCGGGCCTGCTCGCCGCCGTCGCTGGCGTGCTGCTCGCCTCCAAACTTCGCATCGGCCAAGCGAGCGTCGGGCTTGAATACCTGCTGCCAGCCCTAGTCGGCGCGTTCCTGGGCTCGACAACTATCAAGCCGGGCCGGGTCAATGTCTGGGGCACCGTTGTCGGAGTCACTATCCTGGCTGTCGGCATTGCCGGCATCCAGCAATTCGGCGGCTCGTTCTGGGTCGAACCGATGTTTAATGGAGTCACCCTGCTGATCGCGATCGGCATCGCGGGCTATGCCCAGCGACGCCGGGGCGCGGT
>JAYTRP010000293.1:0-5181 GCA_043746145.1 Hyphomicrobiales bacterium
CAAACCACACTAGACCCGACATCAAAATCGCGCCATCGCGCCTCAGGCCTCCCATCCTGCCCAATCTTAGCCCGAAGTCGAATTGATAGAACCGTCCGATTTGTAGCGCCATGATTCCAAGCGTCCGGGTTAGGGTCCAGACTGTTCAAATTTGGATTTGCGATCAGGCCAATTCTTGGCGGGAGGAACGGTCAAATTGCCAAAACGTGACCCTTTTGTTGAATTGTTTGGAAAACTTTGACATTAAGTTTTCACCTATTTTGCTGACAGATCGAAGATCTAAAACCTGCGAACATAATCGTCGGGCAATATATCAAATCCAAACTGGCCTTTGCGACACTCTACTGGGACTGGAAAGCGGGCGACTTGCCGGCCAGAATTGCATAACATTCGGGAAAGGCGGCTACGCTCCGCCATTATTACCGAGCAAGTCATCCCAAAGAGCCGTGCCCTGCGCAGATAATAATCTGTGTTTTACATAGATGTTTCGACTTACAAACTTTCAATTTATTCTCAAATAAAAACGCCAGTTTAGTGGTTGTTAAGTGATGCACTTCCACACAGGTATGTGGCCGATTTTCTTTAGGCGCGAAAGCAAGGTTTAATTCCTCTGGCCATTTGGAAGCATAAATTTGAGCTGTGACGGACTTTCCCGATGATGACGGTGCTCAACTGTGAAGCATTCCAGCATAACGTTTGGCTTGTCTTACTTGCAGCGCTCGTCTGTGCTTTAGGTTGCTGGGCCGTCACGGGGCTGTTTGGGCGCGTGCTATTGACCGTGGGCGCACAGCGGCGCGGCTGGCAGTTTCTGACCGCGATCGCGGCGGGTTCGACGATCTGGTGCACACATTTTGTCGGCATACTGTCCTATCAGCCCGATGTGCCGATCTCGTTTGATCCCATACTGACCATTGTTTCGTCACTTCTCGCCGTTCTAGGCTCCGGCGTCGGGATAGCGGTAGCCACGGCATCGCCAAGACGCGAGGCCCCGATCGTAGGAGGCGCATTGCTGGGCCTCTCCATTGCAGCCATGCACTACTGCGGAATGTTCGCATACCGGGTTGACGGCATCGTCCGTTGGAACGCCGCATTGCTGACGCTCTCGATTGCAATCTCCGTAGTACTCTCAGCCGCCGCCCTATTCGCAGCGGTCCATCAGATTTCCTCCAGCGGCCGGTTGCATGCAACGTTCCTGCTCGCAATGGCTATTGTGGGTCTTCACTTCACAGGAATGGCAGCTTTCACGGTGACGCCGCTGCGGCTCAGTAGCGTGCTTACTAATCCGCAGGCGCTGGCGGCCTTGGCGCTCGCCATCGCGGGGATGTCGCTGCTTGTTATTGGCACCGGAGTTGTCAGCCATATCATCGACGATGAAACACGGACGAAGGCCCGCGCCCAATTGAGCGATATGGCGCTTCGCGACAATCTGACCGGGCTGCCGAACCGAAAGAGTTTTCGCGAACGTCTCAGTCGAGAATTGGAGGGGGCGCGCCAAGCGGGCGCCTCAGTCGCGCTGATCGCCATCAATGTGAATGGCTTCAAACAAGTCAACGATCAATATGGCCATACGGTCGGCGACGCCGTGCTCACGAATTTCGCGCGCCGATTCGAAGCCGAACTGCGCCCTGGAGATTTTCTTTCGCGGGTCGGAGGCGACGAATTCGCAATCATCTCGGCGCCCTTCCAAGCGCTTGAACGTGACAATCTGCTCGATCGAGTGGCCGCTGCTCTCCGCCGTTCGATAGCCGTTGGAGATGGCGAACGCCTCGTTAGCGCGAGTGCTGGTATCGCTGTGTTTCCCGTCGATGCCGGAGACGACGAGACGTTGATCAACAACGCCGACCTTGCGCTGGTTCGCGCGAAAGCCGGCCGCGTCTCCCAAGTTTGCCGCTATGAACGGCCGATGGACGAAGGCGTGCGTACTCGACGCAAACTGGCGGAAGATCTGCGCTCGGCCGTCACGGAAGGCGAACTCGAAGTGTTTTTCCAGCCGCAAGCGGACGTCGCCAACCGCGCGACAAAAAGTTTCGAAGCGCTCGCGCGTTGGAACCATCCGCAATTCGGCTTTGTGCCGCCCGACGAATTCATTGCGCTCGCTGAAGAAATTGGCCTCATTGAGCCGCTCGGCGAATGGATCCTGCGAAGCGCCTGCGCGCAGGCGGCGACTTGGGAACCGCCGCATCGCGTCGCCGTGAATGTCTCGCCGCATCAACTCGCGCGGGGCGACTTCTCTCGGCTCGTAATTGAAGTGTTGGCGAAGACCGGTCTGGAACCGCAGCGGCTCGAACTCGAACTGACGGAGTCCGCGGTCGTTGATGATCCTCGGCGTTCGCTGAAAGTTCTACGCAAGATAAAGGCGCTCGGAGTTTCCCTCGCGCTCGACGACTTTGGTTCGGGCCACTCCTCGCTCGCAATCTTGCGGAAATTTCCATTTGATAAGATCAAGCTCGACCGCGCCTTCATGGGAGAGATCGAAACAAGCAAAGAAGCGGGCGCCATCCTGAAAGCCGTCGTAGCGCTAGGGCGTGGTCTCGGTATTCCCGTTCTGGCGGAAGGAATAGAGACCGAGGGGCAGTTGGAGATAGTGCGCAAGGAAGGTTGCGAGCAGGTGCAAGGATATCTGTTGGGCAGGCCGGCGCCTATGGCGTACTGGCTCAGAGAGGGCAGGCTTGGTACAAAGACTTGCACAACATCCGCACTGCCTTTTCACGTCGACGCTGCATAGATCGCCGGTCTGGGCTACTTCGACTTCCACTCAACACTGAAATCCAGGGTGAACGCGAACAAGCTCGGCGAATTGCCTGGCGCATCGGTAACCGCCCATGTTCCCTGACCGGAAATATCCTTGTATTTGCCCGATCCGCCGATAAGCTTGAGCGGCCCGCTCTCGGGACCTTGATAAGTCAGATAGATGCTGTCGCCGTCCGCGTCGGTCTCGACGCAGGAGCCGGTGAAGCTGTAGCCCTCCTTGCGCGCAATCGATCCCTCGAGGCAGCGGATGGCGAGATTATCCAGCGTCTTTGCATCGTCTCGGTTCTTGACGATCCCGGCGCACTCGGCGGATGAATCAGAACCGACAGCGCCAAAGTCGACCTTTCCGAGCGACCGGCAGACGGTGTAGGCCGCGAACTTGGCGGAACCACTAGGCGGCATTGACGAGCCCGCCGCCCAGGCAGGCGAGCCGAACAGGCCCAAGGCTGTCGCGACAGCGAGGATCGGCGCTAAACTCGTTTTCATGATTGTCTCCGTTGCAGCCTGGGCCAACTCGGGCTTCATACTACGGATGTTTGGACCCGCATGGATCATTCCGAGCGACTAGAGCGGCAGTGTTAAAGCGGTTTAGCCGCGCTGTCATGACCAGAGAGTCCGGAGCGTTATCACCTTCCCGCCAGCGCCATGTCGTCGCGGTGGATCATTTCCGCGCGTCCGGGCGTACCCAGGATTTCTTCGATGTCGCGCGAATTTCGGCCCCGGATTCGCTCGGCGTGCAGCGCGTCATACGCGATCAGCCCGCGGCCTATCTCCGCGCCAAAGGGGTCTCGGATCGCAATGCAGTCGCCGCGAGCAAAGACGCCCTCGATGCGAGCGACGCCGGCGGGCAGCAGGCTCGCGCCAGCGTACAGCGCGCGCACAGCGCCCGCGTCGATCGAAACCGCGCCCTTGATTTCGAGCGAGCCGCCGATCCAGACTTTGCGCGCCGCCAGCGGAGTCGAGGGCGTCAGAAACCAGGTGCACGGCGCTCCCGCGGCGATGCGCGCGATGGGGTGGTCGACACGTCCATCCGCGATAACCATATGCGTGCCAGCGTGGGTTGCGATGCGGGCGGCCTCAATCTTGGTGCGCATGCCGCCGCGCGAAAGCTCAGAGGCCGCTCCGCCCGCGATGGCTTCAATGGCGGGCGTAACCCGCTCGACGATCGGGATCAGCGTCGCATCGGGATTGTCGTTCGGCGGCGCGGTGTAGAGGCCAGCGACGTCGGACAGCAGGATAAGCAGATCGGCGCTCGCCATGGTCGCCACGCGCGCGGCCAGACGATCGTTGTCGCCATAGCGGATCTCGCTGGTCGCGACGGTGTCGTTCTCGTTAATGATCGGGATCGCGCGCATCGACGATAGCCGCTCCAGCGTTTCGCGAGCGTTGAGGTAGCGGCGGCGCTCTTCGGTGTCGTGCAGCGTCAGCAGAATTTGGCCAGCGACGATGTCGTGAGCGAGCAGCGCTTGTGACCAGGCGCTCGCGAGTGCGATCTGGCCCACCGCCGCCGCGGCCTGACTGTCCTCGAGCTTCAGCAAACCGTTGGGGAGGCCGAGCAGGGTCCGCCCAAGCGCGATTGCGCCCGACGAGACGACCAGAACGGCTGCGCCCCGATGGTGCAGCGCCGCAATATCCTCGACCAGGGCGGTGAGCCAGCTCCGTTTCAAGGCGCCGGCGGCGCGGTCGACGAGCAGGGATGAGCCGACCTTGACGACGACTTTGGCGAATTTGTCGAGATTGGGAACGTTCGCCACGGGGTCCAACGCCAAGGGAGCCCCGCCCGTAAAGCTTTCGTGCTACGGGGGCAAGCTGGATGCGTCGTCGTTGAACCACAATCGCTGCTTAGATCTATCCTTCGGATACGGCGAAAAGTTTGCTTTTTTGGGAGCAGACGGCTATATCGCTGCTTTCCCCTCGAGTTTCGTCGTGAGGCCGCGCCTCGCTCCTCTGCGGAGGGGGGCAATGCACGTTTACGACAGTTTTGGAGTTCGCCGATGAGCGACACGCCCCTGATGCCAAAAGCCACTGCGGTGTGGCTCGTTGAAAATACCTCGCTGACCTTTGATCAGATCGCGGAATTCTGCAAACTTCACCCACTCGAAGTGAAGGGCATTGCGGATGGCGAGGTTGCCACTGGTATTAAAGGCTACGATGCGATCTCGACGGGGCAACTCACCCGCGAGGAGATAGCCGCCTGTGAAAAGAATCCGGAGCGGCGGCTTAAGCTCGCAACATCCAAAGTGCGCGTGCCCGAGTTCAAAAAGCCGCGCGGGGCCCGCTACACCCCGTTGTCTCGACGCCAGGACCGTCCAAACGCAATCCTTTGGCTGCTGCGCAATCATGCCGAGCTCAAAGACGCACAGGTCATGCGGCTGGTAGGCACCACCAAGCACACTCTGGAAGCCATTCGCGAGCGCAGCCACTGGAACA
>JAYTRP010000294.1:0-5176 GCA_043746145.1 Hyphomicrobiales bacterium
TTGTTTGGCGCGCTGCACGCGCTCGGCTCCGCGCAGGGCACGATGAACAACCTGACCTTCGGCGATGCGCGTTATCAATATTACGAGACGATCTGTTCCGGCGCGCCGGCGGGGCCAGGGTTCAACGGGGCAAGCGGCGTCCACGTCCACATGACCAACTCGCGCCTGACCGACCCGGAAATCCTGGAAAGCCGCTTCCCCGTCGTGCTCGAAGACTTCCACATCCGCCGCGGCTCCGGCGGCAAAGGCGCCTGGAACGCTGGCGACGGCACGCTGCGCCGGCTGCGCTTTCGCGAGCGCATGGACCTCGCTTTGTTGACGGGGCGTCGCCGCGTGGCGGCGTTTGGCGTCGACGGCGGGAAGCCGGGCGAGTTGGGCCGTAACATTGTAGTACGCAAGGACGGCCGCCGCGAGGAGCTGCCGGGTTGCGCGCAGACGGTGCTGGACGCGGGCGATACGATCGAGATTGTCACGCCGACGGGCGGGGGGTGGGGGAGGGCGTAGCGCAGCCGCAAATCGCGACTACGCCGAACCCGGCATGGACGCCGGATCATGGGCGGAATGGCGAATGTCGATTCCGCCATCAGCCGCTTCGTAGAACATCAAATACGGTCGAGGAGTGACAACCAAACGGCGTCGGGTTGAATCCTCGGTGACAACCACTACCCCGCAGCCTTCTTCGCTGGGGCTTTCTTGGCCGCAGCCTTCTTCGCGGGCGCCTTCTTCGCGGGCGCTTTTTTGGCCGCTACCGTGGTTCGCGCTTTCGCCGGCTTCTTGGGCGCTGCTTTGGCAGCCGTGGCCTTCGCGGGCGCGCGGGCTTTCGAGGGCTTGCCCTCTCGCTCGGCGATCAGGTCCAGCGCGTCGTTAATTGTGATGGTCTCGGGCGACATCGATTTCGGGATCGTCGCGTTGACCTTGCCCCACTTGACGTAAGGCCCGAACCGGCCGGCGAGCACGCTGATGGCGCCCCCGTCGGGATGATCGCCCACAACGCGCGCGCCGGGAACCGCGCCTGAGGCCCTGGCCTTTAGCGCTTCCAACGCCTCTTCCATCGTCAGCGTGTCGGGATTGGTCCCCTTGGCCAGCGTGGCGTTGACCGCGCCATGCGCGACATAGGGACCAAAGCGGCCCTGCTTGACCGAGACGGCCCCTCCTTCGGGATGGTCGCCGATCACGCGACCCGCACCGCCGCCGCCAAACCGGGCCTGACCCACGCCGCTTTCCTTGGCGACGATCAGGTCGATGGCGCGATTGCCGCCGATCTCGAGCACGTCGTCGTCCCTGCCAAGGTTGGCGTAGACCTTGCCGTGCTGCACGTAGGCGCCGTAGCGGCCAATGCCCGCGACGATCGGCTCGCCGCTGGTTGGATGTTTCGCAATTTCGCGCGGCAGGGATAACAGCGCGATCGCCTTTTCAAGCGTCACGTCGTCCGACGCCAGTCCCTTCGGCAGCGACGAGCGCTTCGGCTTTTCGCCTTCCCCCTGCTGCACGTATTCGCCAAAACGGCCATTGCGCAGCGTGATCTCGTCGCCGGTCACGGGATCGGTTCCAAGCCCCCTCACGCCGGGCCGTTCGCCATCGCCGCCGGCGCCGTCTTGTCCCGTTGGCGACAGCACGCGGGTGAACTTGCACTCGGGATAGTTTGCGCAGCCGATAAAGGCGCCGAACTTGCCGAGCTTCAGCGACAATTGCCCTTTGTTGCACAAGGGGCAGAGGCGCGAGTCGGCGCCATCGGCGCGCGGCGGGAAGACATGCGGGCCCAGCAACTCGTTGAGGCTGTCGAGCACCTGCGTGGTGCGCAGGTCCTTGGTGCCGCTTAGCGCGACGGAGAAGTCGCGCCAGAAATCGCGCAACAGGTCGCGCCAGTCGATCTCGCTATTGGAGACCTTGTCGAGGCTCTCCTCGAGATCGGCGGTGAAATCATATTGCACGTATTTGGAGAAGAACGACTCGAGGAAGGCTGTCACCAGCCGACCCTTGTCTTCGGGGATCAGCCGCTTCTTCTCGATCCTGACATAGTCGCGCTCGCGCAACACCGCGAGCGTCGAGGCGTAGGTGGAGGGCCGCCCGATGCCGAGTTCCTCCATGCGCTTGACTAGCGTCGCCTCGGTGTAGCGCGGCGGCGGCTCGGTGAAGTGCTGCGTCGTCTCGATGCGCTCTTTGTTCAGCCGATCGCCAGCGGCCATGATCGGCAGGCGCGCGGCGTCCTCGTCCTCCTCGTCGTCGCGCCCCTCCTGATACAGCGCGAGGAAGCCGGCGAAGCGCACGACCTGGCCGGTCGCGCGGAAGTCGAGAACGCGCCCATCCGCCTTGGCTGAGATATCGACCGTGGTGCGCTCTAGCTCGGCGCTCTCCATCTGGCAGGCGATCGTGCGGTTCCAGATCAGTTCATAGAGCTTGGCCTGCTCGGGATCGAGGTGGCGCGCGATCTCTTTGGGTTTGCGCATGAAGTCGGTCGGACGGATCGCCTCGTGCGCCTCCTGCGCGTTCTTCGCCTTGACCAGATATTTGCGCGGGCTCGCCGGCACGAACTTGTCGCCGAATTCTTTCGCGATCATCGCGCGAGCGCCCGTCACCGCCTCCGGCGCGAGATCGACGCCGTCGGTTCGCATATAGGTGATGAGGCCCACGGGTCCCTCGCCGACATCAATGCCCTCGTAGAGCCGCTGCGCAAGCTGCATGGTGCGGGCTGGGGCGAGGCCGAGCTTGCGCGAGGCTTCCTGCTGCAGGGTCGATGTGGTGAACGGGGGATAGGGATGGCGCTTGACTGGCTTGGCCTCGACCGACTCGACCTTGAAAGCAGCGTTCGACAGCGCTGCCTCGAACCCTCGCGCTTCATCGCCCGTGCCGATGTCGAGGCGGGTGATTTTCCGGCCATCCGCGCCGACAAGACGTGCGGTGAAGGCTGCGGAGGCCGGGGTCTTGAGATGCGCGAGGATCGACCAATATTCGCGCGCCACGAATTTTTCGATCTCGAGCTCGCGGTCGCAGACGATCCTCAGCGCCACCGACTGCACCCGGCCCGCCGAGCGTGCGCCGGGCAGCTTGCGCCATAGCACCGGCGACAGATTGAAGCCCACGAGGTAATCGAGCGCCCGGCGGGCGAGATAGGCGTCCACTAGCGCCGAATCGATTTCACGCGGGCTGCGCATCGCTTCCTGCACCGCCTCCTTGGTGACGGCGTTGAACACGACCCGATCGACGCGCTTATCGCCGAGCAGCTTCTTGCCCTTCAAGATTTCATGAATATGCCAGGAAATCGCCTCGCCCTCGCGATCCGGATCGGTCGCGAGAATGACGCGGTCGGCGTTTTTGACCGCTTGGCCTATGTCGCTGAGGCGCTTGGCCGCCTTGGCGTCGACTTGCCAGCGCATCGCAAAATTATTGTCGGGATCGACCGATCCGTCTTTAGCTTCGAGGTCCCGGACATGGCCGAACGAGGCGTAGACTTCGTAGTCTTTCCCCAGATATTTATTGATAGTTTTGGCCTTGGCCGGCGATTCGACGATGACGACCTTCATGCGCGGCATGTCCTGTGGTGACGGCGGCATATGGGGCAAGCCGGTTAAAATCTCAAGCGGAAGCCTTCCAGACCCGAATTGTGAAATGATCTAAACCGGAAAGCGGTTGGCGCACGACGCGTTTTCGGGCAGTGTCCGCCGCCGCAGCTTAATTGCAAATTACGGCGGTCCGAATGCTCCGTTTGCTCAAGTACCTCATCATCGCCCCGTTCGCGATTGTTTTCCTCGCCTTCGCTTATGCGAACCGCCATGACGTGTTGATCTCGTTCGATCCGCTCGACTCCTCCGGCTCGGGGCCGCTGACGCTTCAGGGGCCGCTATTCCTGGTCATTTTGCTCGCTGTCGCGCTCGGCATCATCGCGGGCAGCGTCGCGACTTGGTTAGGCCAGGGCCGGCATCGGCGCGCCGCGCGAGAGTATCGCGGAGAAGCCGAACGACTGCGCGCCGATCTCGCATCCCGGGCGGGAACGCCGATCACTTACGCCAAGCGGGCCTGACGGGTGCACTTTTTCTCAGCAGCCGAGGTCGATGCGGCGCTCGACTTCCCCGCCCTTGTTGACGCGCTCGCGCAGGCTTTCCGAGGCGGTCTGGACGCGCCGACGCGACATCATCATGTCATTCCACGCGCGGGCGAGCCTGCCGCCACGCATCTACTGATGCCTGCCTGGGGCGCCGAATTTCTGGGTGTGAAGATCGTCAATGTATTCCCCGGCAATGGCGCGCGCGGGCTTTCCGCCGTTCAGGGAACCTATGTGTTGCAGAACGGCGCGACCGGTGAGACCGTCGCCGTGCTGGACGGCACGCGCCTGACGCAATGGCGCACGGCCGCCGCCTCGGCGCTTGCCGCGCGCCATCTCGCCCGGGCGGACGCGAGCAAGCTGCTCATCCTCGGCGCGGGCGCGCTCGCGCCTTTTCTCGTGCGCGCCCATGCAAGCCAGCGCCCCATCCGCGAGGTTGCGGTATGGAACCACCGGCCTGACGGTGCGCGAACGTTGGCGGAAAGCCTGACCCGAGAGGGGTTCGACGCGCGGGCGGTGGAGAATCTCGCCGAGGCTGTCTCTGAAGCGGACATCGTAAGCTCAGCGACGCTTTCGACGGCGGCGCTGATAGCGGGCGCGTGGCTGAGGCCCGGACAGCATGTCGACCTCGTCGGCTCGTTTAACATGCAGATGCGCGAAGCCGACGATCTGGCGCTGCGTCGGTCGCGCGTGTTCATCGATACCCCGGCCGCACTGACCGAAGGCGGCGACGTAGCTCAGGCGATCGCTTCGGGAGCGCTGAACCACGCCGACATTGTCGCTGATCTCACGGCGCTGGAGCTTGGCGCGCCGGGGCGGGGGTCCGCCGACGAAATCACGCTGTTTAAATCGGTCGGTGCGTCGGTGGAGGACCTCGCGGCGGCGATGTTGGTGTGGGGACGCCGAGGGAACAAACCCTTGTGACCCGGACTGACCTATGCGCCATTTACCGCTGTTACATCGCCTGTCTCAATGCGCAGGATTGGGCGAAGCTGGGAGAGTTCGTCGACGTCGAAGTCAACCACAACGGCCAACGGCTCGGAGTGGCAGGCTATCGCGCGATGCTGGAGAGGGATTTCCGGGATATTCCGGATTTGTCCTTCCAGATACACCTGCTGGTTTCCGACCCCCCTCACG
>JAYTRP010000295.1:0-5176 GCA_043746145.1 Hyphomicrobiales bacterium
CGTCGATCGTCTGCGTCGCATTGGCGTGCAGGGCTTCGGTGAGCCCGTCGGAATGGTCGCGGAAATCGCGGGCGACGGTCGAGCTCGATTCCGCGAGCCGCGATGTCACCGAATCTGCCTGTTCGCCGATCGCCTGAAGTGTGTCTATCGCGACAGCGCGAATGTTGTCGACCATCTCATTGTGTCGCTCGCCGAACTCGCGCAGCACTGTCTGATGCGTATCGGCGATTCGCGCCGCCACGATGTCGCCGTGGGTCTGCAGCCCGACAACCGTAGCGCCGCCGGATTCGGCCAACCGATCGAGCAGCGAGCGGGTGCGAGCATCCAGTTCGCGTGAGACATCGTCATGAGTGTTCGCGATCTGCGCGGCTACCGCCTGGCCATGCGAGTCGAGCGCGCCAACCAGCGCGCCACCCGAGCCTTCAAACCGGTCGATAAGCGCGCCGGCGCGTTGGTCGAACTCGCCAGACACGGCCGCATGGACGTCGATAATGCGCGAGGTGACGGCATCGGCGCGGGCGCTTAGCGCTGTGACGGTCTGATGCGCGGACTCGTCGAGCTGGCCAATCAATCCTTGTGTGCGCGCCTCGAAATCGCTTGCCGCGGTTGAATGCGTGTCGGCGATCCGTTGGGCGACGGTTTCGCCCTGCGCGGTCATTGCCGCGACGGTCTCGCGACTCGCGTCGCCGAGCCGGTCGACGAGCGACTGAGTGCGCGAATCAAGGTCGCCCGTGATCCCGGCATGAGTTTCGGCAATGCGCCGCGCGACCGCTTCGCCGTGAGCCGCGAGCGCGGCGACCGTATCGCGACCCGCACCATCAAGCCGAGCGACGAGGTCCTGCGCGTGCGAGTTGAAACTGCCCGCCGCGTTGGCATGGGTCTGCTCGATCTGTCGCGCCACGGCGTCGCCCTGGGCTGCAAGCGCAGCGGCGGTTTCGCGACTGGCGCCATCGAGCCGTGCGACGAGATCGTTTGAACGGAAATCGAATTCCCCGGCTGCCTGAGCATGGGTCTGCTCGATCCGCTGCGCGACCGTTTCGCCCTGTGCGGCCAGCGCCGCGAGAGTCTCTCGGCTCGTGTAATCGAGCCGCGCGACAAACTGTTGCGAGCGTGAGTCGAACTCGCCGGTCATCTGAGCATGCGTTTGCTCGAGACGCTGGGCGACGGCTTCGCCTTGCGCGGTGAGCGCCTCGATCGTGTTCCGGCTCGATCCGTCGAGCCGTTCGATCACACTCTGCGCCCGCGCGTCGAACTCGTTGGCGACGTCGGCGTGGGTCTCTTCGATGCGCGCCGCAACCGCCTCGCCCTGAGTGGCCAAGGCGATCAGCGTCTGGCGGCCGGACCCTTCGAGCCGGTCGACCATATCCTGCGCGCGAGTGACGAACTCACCGGAAATCGCGGCGTGCGTGTCGGCGAGGCGCGTGGCGACGCTGTCGCCGTGCTCGCGCAGGCCTTCGAATGTGGTGCGGCGGGTTCCCTCGAGACGCTCTATCAAATCCTGCGAGCGGGCGGCGAATTCGCCGGAAATTGCGGCATGCGTGTCGGCGATACGGGAAGTGACGGCGTCGCCGTGCTCGCGCAAACCGTCGATCGTGGCGTTACGGGCGCCGTCCAGCCGGTCGATCAGATCCTGGGCGCGAGCGGCGAATTCGCCGGACACGGACGTGTGTGTGTCTGCAATGCGAGTGGCGACCGCCTCTCCGTGTTGGCGCATGCCATCGATGGTCGCGCGGCCCGAGCCGTCGAGCCGGCCGAGCAGCGTTTCGCCGTGGGTTTCGAATTCGCGCGCGAGATCCGAACTTGCCACCGCCAACTGGAAAGCGACCGAATCGCCATGCGTTCGGATGGCCTGGACCGCCTCCGTGCCGCTCGCACTAAGGCGGCCGGCCACGTCTGCGTTGTTGGAGCTGATCGCCTCCGCGAGCGAGGCGGCGGCTGTCTCGATCTGGATGACGACGCCCAGAGACTCGGTTTGCAACGCCTCCAACGCCTGCGCCGCGGAATCGGTGATGCGCTGCGCGAGGTTGATATGCCGCGATTCGAAATTCTCGACCAGCGCCTCGCTTGATGATTGTAGCCGGACGTCGATCTCCGCGACGCGGCTCATCAGCGAGTTGGCGTTCGCCTCAGCCGCAAGGCCGAGCCGAAGCGCGACGTCTTCGCCCAGCCCGGCCAGGCGTTCGTGCACCCGAGAGGCTTCGCCCGCGATCCGCTCGGCGGCGTTCGAGCCCACTCGCTCCAGTGCAATCGTGATCTGCTCCGACGAGGCGCCGAGCGAACTCGCCGTGCTCGCGCCGACCTCCGCGATATGCTTTGCGACGCGCTTGCCAATTTCGTCCAGCTCGCGCGCAACGCCGGAATGGGCGTCCGAAATGGCGGCCCGGACAGCGCCGCCATTGCTGACGAGCGCCTCACGCTGGTCGGCAAGTTCGGAGATCATCGAGCGAATACGGCGTTCGTGTTCGCCAGACGCGCGCTCCAGCGCCATGAGTTCCTCGCGAACGAGGCCTTCGAGTTCGCCTGCGCGCGAGTAGGCGCGTTCCACCCCGTCGCCCATCGTCGTCACCTCGCGACGAATCGCCTGCGCGAGTGTCGCGAAATGCTCCGTCGCCACCGCTTCCGGTTCGGCCAGTCGCATCGCCACCTGAGCGATCGAATTTGCCGAAAGCCGCAACTCCTGCAACCGGCGAGATAAGGCTGCAAAACCGCCGAACAGGAAGATCGGCGCGAGGGCGGCCATCGCGAACAAGACGGATTCCGGGCGTAACAGCACCGCCTGGGCGCTGAGGCCATTCGCCTTCGCCGCTGTAAAATATGTGAACGCATATTCGGCGCAGAGCGCCAGCCAGATCAGCGATAGCAGGATCGCCGCAACAATAGGGACGCGGCTCACTCGACGGATCTGCAGGGCCTGTACGATCGGACCCGCCGCGGCACGGTCGTCGTTCGCCGGCGGTTCGGTCTTCAGCGGCGGCGACTCGCGCGGGGGCGACTTCTCGGACTCGACCGGCTCGGAGGGGCGCGCGGCGCGGGCTAGCAGCGGCGCTTCCGCCGGCTTTGCCGGACTCGGCGCCTTCAGCGGCGCCGGAGTCTGCTGCGGGCTTTCAGCCTCTGCGTGAGGGGGCTCTGGCGAGGGCGCCGCAGCCTGTGGCTCAACGCCGAGATTCAGCGCGTCCTCGATTGCCAGCATCGCTTGGGATACGGGATCCGAAGCCGAGTTCTTTGGGGCCATGGGGTCCGCCTTATCATGTTCATTTGCGGCAGCGCGAGCGCAACCGTCTCTCTGGGGTGCGGCGTCGGGCCTCGCGCCGCTTGCAGAGATTGTTAACCAAGGTCACTCTACTCGGGGCGATATCCCTTGAGAACAACGGCCGCCCGATCTTCTTTAAACGTCGTTAACGCTTCGGCGGCCATATTCAAGCTTCGCGTGCTCGGCCTGGGGCCACAAGGCGGGGAAAGTCCTAAAAATCCGGCAGGTCTAATAGTCGGAATAGCCCCTTTAACCCTAAGCAGGCCGTTAGAACTTCGCTGACGCCGTAAACCATTTCCTCGCGGAGACATACCTCATGTTGGCCCTCAATGTCTTCGGAGCTGCCGCTATGTCACGCCATGGAATTCGCGCCGACCGGTCGGCGCCTCAAGAATCGCTCCAGATATCGTCCTTCGGGTCGCCCGCGATCGACCTCGTGCATCTCGCCCGACAGACCGACGGGGACGAAGCGCTCGAGTCGGAGTTGCTGGCGATGTTCGATCAGCAATCGGCGAAGCTGGTCGTACGAATCAGGTCCAGCGATAGCGGCCGACGCCTGCGCTCGGACCTCGCGCATCGGTTGCGCGGCTCCGCGCTGGCGGTGGGCGCGGGCCGGGTCGCCAGCGCCGCCGAAGCGGTCGAGCTCGCGCTCGCTGTGGAGGGCGCCGAACCCGAAGCCGAGATTGCCGAGCTGGTCGCCGCTGTTGAAGCGGCGAGGGCGGCAATTGCGGCGCTGAAGGCCTGAGCAGGGTTGGGGGCAGGCTTGAGGCTTGCAGAGACTTCAGGCCCGCGGGGTTAGCCGCGGCAGGGCGTAGAGGCCGTCCAAGCCTCGATTTCTGCACAAGACTACGTGACGGAATCGCTCTTCCCCAGCGCTCCCTCGCGCCCTATGAAGACGGACGACATCGCGAAGGTACGGGGACAGAGCCTTTCCAATGACCAAAGTGACTTTTAACGACGTCGGCGGGGCGTCGCGCACGGTGGACGCGCAAATCGGCTCGACAGTGATGGAGACGGCGCTACGAAATTCGGTACCCGGGATCGAGGCCGAATGCGGCGGCGCATGCGCCTGCGCCACTTGTCACGTCTATGTCGACGAGGCCTGGACGACGGCCGTCGGCAAGCCGTCACAAATGGAGGAGGACATGCTCGACTTCGCGTTCGAGGTCAGGCCGAACTCGCGGCTCTCCTGCCAGATCAAGGTCACCAGCCAACTCGACGGCCTCGTGGTGACGACCCCCTCGAAGCAGGGTTGATGCGATGACGGAAATTATCGAAACCGACGTTGCAATCGTCGGCGCGGGGCCGGCCGGTCTGTTCGCCGTGTTCGAACTCGGGCTGCTCGACATCAAAGCGCATCTGATCGACATCTTGCCTAAGATCGGCGGCCAATGCGCTGAACTCTATCCCGAGAAGCCGATTTACGACATTCCCGGATTTCCCGAAGTGTCGGGGCAGGGGCTGGTCGACAACCTGACTAGGCAGATCCAACCATTCTCGCCGGTTTTTCACCTCGGCGAGATGGTCGAAAAGCTCGAGGTGCTCGGCGAGGCCGAGCATCCGAAGTTCCGGATCGCCACCGACGCGGGTACCGTCTTCGAGGCGAAGTCGATCCTGATTGCCGCAGGCGGTGGATCGTTCCAGCCCAAGAAACCACCGATTCCCGGAATGGAGCCGTTCGAAGGCAAGAGCATCTTCTTTGCCGTCCGTAAGATGGACCAGTTTCGCGGCCGTCGCGTGGTTATCGTCGGTGGCGGCGATTCTGCGCTGGACTGGGTGCTGAACCTGCATCCTGTGGCCGAGCGGATCACCTTGATACACCGGCGCGACGCCTTCCGAGCGGCGCCACATTCGGTCAAGGCGATGCACGAACTCGTTGCGGAAGGGAAGATGGACTTCCTGCTCGGTCAGGTTACCGGCGTAAAA